>JAZQAP010000549.1:0-4767 GCA_045545275.1 Thermoguttaceae bacterium
GTTCTGCGCGTCGACGCCGACGAACGCAAAATCGGTCTTTCCCGCAAACGCGCCGAATGGACCGACGAAGAAGTCGAAGCCGTCGAAGAAGAAGCGCCGGTCGTTACCTCGACCCCGACCGTCAAACCGGAAAATCTCAAAAGCCGAAAGGGCGGTGACGCCGGGCCGCTCTTCAAGCTCCCGGGCCAAGAGTGATTTCGAACGCGGTTTTCTTAGCGCCGTTTGAACGCAAGCGGCGCTTGGAACGCGATTAAATAAAAAGACGACGTTTTCTTTGGAGAACGTCGTCTTTTTTTGTCGTCGGAGCGGCGTCGGACGTCGAGTCGTTCCCGCGTCGTTTGGAAAGACGCGTCGCTCGGTCGTCCTAAGCGCCGCTTTTAAAGACGTTAGGACTCGCTTTCGTCGTTCTTTTGGTTGATCGCGATTTTACGCGGTTGGATTTCTTGGCGTTTCGGCAGGCGCAACGTCAGCAGCCCGTCGCAAAAATCCGCTTCGATCTTATCGGAATCGATCGTGTTTCCGACGCGGAACGAGCGGTAATAATCTTTGGGTTCGAAACCGGCGGTTCGACGCGTCGCGTCTTCTCGTCGGCGGCAATCGGCGACGCGACCGTAAATCGTCAGTTCGCCGTTTTGAAAATCGACGTCGACGGCGTCGTCGCAAACGCCCGGCATCTCGGCGGTTACGACGTAAGCGTCGTCGAATTCAACGACGTCGACGGACGGCGCGCAACGTTCGCGGCGTTCGGAATCGGCGTCGGCGAGGGCGGTCGAAGCGTTTTTTTGGCAAGCGAGAGCGTCGCGTTCGGAAGTCGAGTTCATTTCGTTTTCTCCTCTGTTGTTTAGGCGTTGGCGTTCGTTTGCGGAACGTCGAGCGTCGACGTTTTATTGACGTCGATTTTTTTGACGCGCGCTTTTTCCATTTTCGGGACTTTGAGGAGCAAAACGCCTCGTTCGAGTCGCGCTTCGGTCGCGTCGGCGTCGACGGGGTTCGGAAAAGAGACGGCGAAGGTCGCGTCTCCTTGCGCTCGTTCGCGGCGCCAATAACGACCGTTTTTTTCGGCGTCGTTCTTCGCCGGGCGGCGGAGGCAAACCGTCAAATCGGAACCGGCGAGTTCGACGGAAATGGCGTCTTCGGCGATTCCCGGCGCGGCGATTTCGACGAAATACTCGTCCGGCGTCTCCCAAACGCCGGGCGCGGAACGGTTTTCGAGCGGCGCGAACGAGAGTCCGCCGCGCGTTTCGGAAGTTAAGTCGGAGAAAAAGCGGTTTAAGCCGCGTCGAAAATCGAGCGGCGACGCGAAGGAGTAACCTCGCGGAACGAGATAATCGGTCAACATCGTTTTCCTTTCTTGCGAGCGCGTTCGAGCGAAACGTTCGAACGGCGACGATTAAAGCGTTGCGACGAGCGCGGCGTCGGGCCGAACGTTCGGCTGGAAGCGCGCGAGAAGTAACGTCGCTTTTATTTTAGCGCAAGAAGGTTAAGTTGGGGAAAACGCGCAAAATTTTGCGGCGCGCCGCGAACGCAAGAAGAAACGACGGAAAAACGCGCAAGAAAAAAGCCGCGAAACGGAGGGGTTCGCGGCTCGTTAAAACTCGACGTTTATTTAGGTTGCGCGAGCGGTTGCCGACGACGATTAGCGGTCGGCCTCGTAGCGTCGCCAAGCCTCGGCGGCCAACGCGGCCCCGGCTTCGCGGCATTGCTTGAGAACTTCCGGCGTCGGGCGCAGCTTCGACTTGATCGGCGCGGCGAGCGTCGGATATTTGAGGTCGTTTTCGAGCGCCTTTTGAATCGCTTCGGCGCCGCCCGGGCCCCAACCGAAGGAGCCGAACGAAAGCGCCGCTTTTTCGCGGAACTTAAGTCCTTGGAAATACGCGAGAACGGCGCCCATCGCCGGCATCAGGTTCGCGTTGAGCGTCGCGCTGCCGAACGCGATCGCGGCGGCGTCGAGCGCTTCGGTCGCCAAACGGGTCAGCGTCGTGCGGCGAGCGTGCATCGTTTGAACGTCCAAACGCGGCGCGTCCGGCGGAAGCGTCTCGTTGAACGCGACGGCTCCGGCGTAAATCTCCTCGGCCATCGCTTCGGTGCTTTGCCACATCGTGTCGTAAACGATAAGGACTTTCGGCGCGTATTTTCCGGTCGCCCAAGTCTTGTAAGCGTTAACGATAACGTCGACGTTCCCGCGCCAAATAAGGCCGTGGCTCGGCGCGATCGTTTCGATTTCGAGTTGCGACGCGACTTCGAGCGTCTTCAAGACTTGGCGTCCGTAAGGCGTAACGATGTTCGCGTAGTAGCTTTTCGCCTCTTCGAGAACCTTCGCGAGGTCGTATTCGTCGACGAAACGTTCCGACGTGGCGAGGTGCTGGCCGAACGCGTCGTTCGAGAAGAGAATCTTCTCTTCCGGCATATACGAAACCATCGATTCCGGCCAGTGAACCATCGGAATGTTGACGAACGTAAGCGACCGCGAACCAAGGCTTAACGTGTCGCCGGACGCAATGACTTGCGTTTTCCAACCGGAAATATCGAAGAGACCGGCGAGCGTTTCCAAACACTTGGCGTTGCAAACGAGCGTCGCGTTCGGACAGGCCGCCATCACCGCCGGAAGCGCGCCGGAGTGGTCGAGTTCGGCGTGGTTGCAGACGACGTAATCGATTTTATCTAAATCGGTTAGAGCGGCGACGTTGCGTAAAAGTTGCGGGGCGAACGGGCCTTTCACCGTGTCGATTAGCGCCGTTTTTTCGTCGCGAACGAGGTAGGCGTTGTACGTCGCGCCGCGGTGCGTGTCGTAGCTGTGGAAGTCGCGGACGCCGTAGTCGACGTAGCCGACCCAATCGATATTCTTTTTCAATTCCGCGCGTAAGTTCATATGTTTTCTCGCTTTCGCTAAAAGTCAGGACGATTTTTAGGGTTGAGCGCGTTCGAGCGCCGAGAGAAAACGCCGCCGACGAACGCCGAAATTTCGCGCCGCGATTGGGAAAGCGCGACGTTTTTTCGACGGTCGAACGGCGACGGTTGGTAAAACGGTAAGTCGCGTTATCGCGCGAGTTCGCGTCCGAGGTGGAACGCTTTCAGGTTGACGTCGACGAACGCCGGTTTGACGCGCTTCGAAATCGCGCCCTCCCAAGCGTCGAGCGACAAATCGAGCCGCGTCGACAGGGAGCCGAGCAGAATCGCGTTCGCGGCGCGAGCGTTTCCGAGTTCGGCGGCTTGTTCGACGGCGCGAACGTAAACCAAACGCGGGAAATACTTGCGGAGCGTCTCTTCGTCGAGCGTCGGGTAGGCGGCGGCCCCGGACGAAACGGTCGTCGGAACGATGATTTGGTCGGAAACGACCGCGAGACCGTTCGGCGCCAAATAATCGACGTAACGCAACGATTCGACGCGTTCGAGCGACGCCAAGACCGTCGCGGTTCCCTTCGGAATCAACGGACTGTAAATCTTTTCGCCGTAACGGATTTGCGCGACGACCGAGCCGCCGCGTTGCGCCATCCCGTGAATTTCGTTCGTCTTCACGTCGTAACCGGAGTCGAGCGCCGCTTGAGCGACGATCGCGCTAGCCAGCAAAATCCCTTGTCCGCCGACGCCGACGAGAACGACGCTCGTCGTGTTGTTCGAGTTTTGTTGGGTCATCAGACGAGCCCTCCCATTTTAACGTCGATTTCTTCCAACGCGCCGAATTTGCAGACTTGTTCGCAAAGTTTGCAGTCGACGCAGAACGCCGGGTTGACGCGGACGGTTTTGTCGGCGTCGCGCTCGATCGCCGGACAGCCGAGCTTCACGCAAGCGCCGCATTTCTTGCACTTGTCTTGGTCGACGCGGTAAATCTTTTCGATCTTTTTGCGGTACGCGAGCGGGCAAGGCTCTTTCGCGACGATCAGCCAAGGTTCCGGCGACTCGATCGCCGTTTTCAGCGCGGCGGTCGTTTGCGCCAAGTCGCGAGGATTGACTTCGACGACGTTCTTAAAGCCGGTCGCTTTCGCGATTTCGGCGATATCGGCCGCGAACGTTTCCTCGCCGAGGAGCGTTTTGCCGGAACCGGGGTTCTCTTGGTGCCCGGTCATCGCCGTAACGCGGTTGTCCAAGACGACGAGCGTCGCGCCGCCCTTATTATAAGCGACGTCGAGAAGACCCGTAATCCCGGAGTGGAAGAACGTCGAGTCGCCGACGATCCCGACGACCGGACGGTCGTTCTTGGCGCGGTCGATCCCGTGCGCGACGGTGAACCCGCCGCCCATACACAGCACCGTGTCCATGCAGGCGAGCGGCGGCGCGACGCCTAAGGTGTAGCACCCGATGTCGCCGGAAACGACGACGTCGAATTTTTTCAGGGCGTAGAAGAAACCGCGGTGCGGGCAGCCCGGGCACAAGACCGGCGGACGAGCCGGGAGCGCCGGAAGGGGCGGAAGTTCCGTCGTCGGCGCGGTTTCGACGGCGGCTTGCGCGTCGAAAAGCGGAGCGGTCGCCGGATTCGCGACGAGTTTAGCGCGGATTTCCTTCAACGCGTCGACGTCGAGCGCGCCGATGTTCGGGACGAGCTTTTCGTCGCCCAAACGTTTGCCGATCGCGTTAATGCCCAACGCTTTAAGACGTTCTTCGAGGAAGTCTTCCAGTTCTTCGATAACGATAACTTGGTCGACTTGCGCTGCGAACTCGCGGAAGAGACGATCTGGGAACGGGAACTGCCAACCAAGTTTCAAGACGTTCGCTTCCGGGAAGACTTCTTTAACGTATTGGTAAGCGGCGCCGGCGGTTACGATCCCGACG
>JAZQAP010000550.1:0-1782 GCA_045545275.1 Thermoguttaceae bacterium
AAAAAAACACCGTTTGGCAGCGGTTCAACGAAGACAAATTTTGGAAGAAGCACAACTGCATTCTGACGCACGGGAACGGGCAGCCGCCGCGCGGAGTGCGCCGCCTCCTGAACCGGCTTCACAACGAGTTAGGGTTGCCTATCTTTTGCCTCCTCGACAACGACCCTTGGGGGTATTACATTTATTCGGTCGTGAAGCAGGGGTCGATCAACCTGGCGTACGAGTCGGATCGAATGGCGACGCCGGACGCGAAATTCATCGGGCTCCGCAGTCGCGACTTCGAACGGTGCGGCCTCTCCGAAGGCGTGAAAATTTCGTTGAGCGACGTCGACCGCAAGCGCGCCAAACAGATCGCGGAGTATCCTTGGTTCGCGAAAAAGAAGGACTGGCAGCGCGAAATCGACACGATGATGAAGAACGGTTTCAAGCTCGAAGTCGAGGCGCTCGTCAGCCGAAGCATCAGTTACATGACCGAAGAATACGTCCCGAGGCTCTTGAAAGAGGGCGATTTCCTCGATTGACGACCGCGTTAGGGGAGATTTGGGCCGCGCGACGGGTTTTTTTTGGTTTTTTTTGCTAAAAATGGGAAAAAAACCCGATAAAATCCTTGCAATCGTCCTCGGTAGCTGGTATTATATTAGCGTAGGTTGCACGGAAGACCGAGTCGGCGAAAAATTGTGGCTGTTCGCCGCCGGAGGTTCGCGAACGTCGTTGAAAAAACGACGATTCCCGCGCGACGAACGATTATTCCTCGTTTCCGTTCGACGAACGGTTCCGATCGGGCCGCGAACGAAACGTTTTTTTCCATTAATTAGGAGTTGTAATAATGAAACGACGCGATTTTCTGAAATCGACCGGCCTCGTCGCCGGAGCGAGCGTTTTGGGCGGTATGAGCGTTGCGCGCGGCGCCAACGTCGGCGGCGACGACGTCATTAAGATTGCTCTCGTCGGGTGCGGCGGTCGCGGTCGCGGCGCGGTCGCGGACCGTTTTAGCGCGAAAGACAACGTCAAGCTCGTCGCCATCGCCGACGCTTTCGAAGCGAACGCGAAGAACGCCGCCGAAGCGTTCCAAAATATGAATCCCGACGGCGTCGATCTCGGCGATCGCATCTTCTGGGGCTTCGACGCTTACAAAAAAGCTATCGACGAATGCGACCAAGCCCTCATCGTTACCTCCCCGGGTTTCCGTCCGATCCACTATAAATACGCGATCGAACAAGGCAAACACGTCTTTATGGAAAAACCGTGCTGCGTCGACGCTCGCGGTTACAAAATGGCGATGGAAACGAACAAACTCGCCGACGAAAAAGGCTTGACGGTCGTCGTCGGTTTCCAACGCCACTACGAGCCTCAATATATCCAAATGGTCGAACAGATCAAAGAGGGTAAAATCGGCGAAATTATGTACAGCCGCGTCTACTGGAACGGCGACGGCATTTGGGAACGCGGGCGTCAAGAAGGCGACACCGAAATGAAGTACCAAATGCGCAACTGGTACCACTTCAACTGGCTCTGCGGCGACGGCATCGTCGAACAACACTGCCACAACATCGACGTCGCGAACTGGGTTCACAGCCTCGGCGATCCGATGAGCAAGAACGCGCACCCGATCAAGTGCAACGCGATGGGCGGTCGCGAAGTCCGTAAATTCCCGCGCTTCAAGAACTCCGGTCATCGTTACGACCACTATGTCTGCGAATTTACTTACGCCGACGGCAGTCAAATGTTCAGCCAATGCCGCCACCAAGGCAACTGCTGGAACAACGTTAGCGAAACGTTCTA
>JAZQAP010000551.1:0-2562 GCA_045545275.1 Thermoguttaceae bacterium
CGTGTACCCCCACCCGAAGCGCGAGGCGGCGTGGTCCGCAAAAAACGCCGGCGCGGCCACGTTTTTTTTCCGCCGGTTCTCTTTTCGTTATTGGAGTTTGAAGATGTTTCAACGCAGCGTTTACAAAAAATACTTGGCGAAAATTTCGACGGAAAAGATCGAAGCGCGGTATCGGGCGTTTCTCGCATATTTCG
Source organism: Thermoguttaceae bacterium (assembly GCA_045545275.1). Classification (GTDB taxonomy): domain Bacteria; phylum Planctomycetota; class Planctomycetia; order Pirellulales; family Thermoguttaceae; genus RUG369. Next base: position 195 of record JAZQAP010000551.1, read on the forward strand.
GCGACGCGAAAATTCAAGCGAACATCGCCGTTTCGAAAGAGGAGCGTTTTCAAGAGGGATTCTTGCGCGAACTCTTCGTAAACATTCTCGGTTACACGATTTACCCGGAAGACGATTACAACCTTATCACCGAGCAAAAGAACGAGGACAACGCGAAAAAAGCGGACGGCGCGCTCCTTGTCGGCGGCGTCGTTCGCGGCGTCGTCGAGCTGAAAGACCTCAAAACGCCGAACCTCGACGCGGTCGAAAACCAAGCGTTCGGATACAAAAACCACCAATCGCAGGCGCGTTACGTCGTTATCTCCAACTTCCGCAAACTAAGATTTTACATCGATTCCGCAACCGAGTTTTTCGAGTGGGATTTGTTCAATCTTTCGCTCGAAAAATTCCGCGAACTTTACGTCTGTTTGAGTTGGGAGGCGATTCGCGACAACTTGCCGCTCAAAATTCGCGACGAGTCGACGCTCGAAGAAAAGAAAATCGCGGAAGATTTTTACCGCGACTATTCGTCGTTCAAGCGGAATTTGTTCGCCGACATACTCGAACGCAACCCGAGCGGCGACAAGGTTTTGCTTTTCCGCAAAACGCAAAAACTGCTCGATCGTTTCCTCTTTGTTTTCTTCGCGGAGGATCGCGGCCTTCTTCCGCCGAATATGATTTCAAAGACGGTCGAGGAATGGCGCTCGCGCTCTAAATGGGAACCTCGCGCGCTTTACGAACAGTTCAAAATCCTTTTCGGCCTTATCGACAAGGGCGCGCCGCAACTCGAAATTTTCGCGTACAACGGCGGGCTCTTCAAGGCGGACGCGACGCTCGACGCGCTCGAAATCGGCGACGACGTTCTTTGCGCCAACGTCGAGAAATTAAGCGCTTACGACTTTGAAAGCGACGTCGACGTCGACGTGTTGGGGCGGGTTTTCGAACACTCGCTGACGGAGATCGAAGAGGTAACGCGGGCGCTGACCGCCGAGGCGAACGGCGACGCCGCGTCGTTGAAAGCGAGCGCGAAAACTGAGAAGACGAAGCGCAAAAGCGACGGAGTCTTTTACACGCCGTCGTACATTACGAAGTACATTGTCGAAGCGACGTTAGGCAAACTTTGCGCCGACAAGAAAAAGGCGCTCGGCTTCGACGCGGAAACGTTCGACGTCGACCCGGCCAAATTCAAAACGAAAAAGGCCCGCGCGGAGGAAAGCAAACGGCTCGACGCGCTCCTAACGTCTTACCGCGCTTGGCTTCGCGAACTGACGATTTGCGACCCGGCTTGCGGCTCCGGCGCGTTTTTGAACGCCGCGCTCAAATTTTTGATCGACGAACACCGCGAACTCGACGAATTAACGGCGCGGGTTCAGTACGGCTCGTCGGCTTCGGCTCTTATCTTCCAAGAAATAGAAACTTACATCTTGGAACACAACCTTTTCGGCGTCGACGTCAACGAAGAGTCGGTCGAAATCGCGCGGCTCGCGCTTTGGTTGCGCACTTGCCGGAAAGGTCGCAAACTCAACGATTTAAGCGCGAACGTCAAATGCGGCGACTCGCTAATCGACGACGAAGCGCTCGGCGGCGCCCGGGCGTTCGACTGGCGGCGCGAGTTCCCGCAAGTCTTTGAAAAAGGCGGTTTCGACGTCGTTATCGGAAACCCGCCCTACGTTCAACTTCAAACGTCCGGCGACGTCGGCAAACGCTTGGCTCAGGCGGGTTACGCGACGTTCGACAAGCGCGGCGACCTTTACTGTCTCTTCGCCGAACGCGGCTACGACCTCCTCAAAGACGGCGGCGCCTTGTCGTACATTATGCCGAACAAATGGCTGATAACCGACTACGGCAAGCCGCTGCGCAAATTCTTCGCCGACAAAAACTTAACGCAACTCCTCAACTTCGGCGACGTCCAATTTTTCTCCGACGCAACAATTTACGTTTTAATTTTCGTCGCGGAGAAAACGCTAAAAGCGGAAAGTCTCGAAGTATTATCGGTCAACCAAAAGACTTACAACGGCGATTTTACGTCGACGGTTTCCGCTCGTTACACATATCCAAGCGCCGTGCTTGGAGATGATGTCTGGACGATTCAAGCGCAAAACCATTTCCCCGTTTTGCAGAAAATGCAACACAAAACAACACTGTTAAAAGAGTTGCCAATTTCAACTTTTCGCGGCATATTAACCGGTTATAACGACGCGTTTTATATTAATGAAACAACATTCTCTTAGATAATATCGCTGAGTATGGTGTTGGAAACCAAAAAGCCCTTTGGCGTAAAGCAGGCGCTTTTGCCGTTCATTTCCATCAATCCCATCTTTGCGTAGTTTTCTATTTTTTTGAGCACAACAGGGGATAGGGGCTTGTGAAATCTTTCCTCGAATTCGTT
>JAZQAP010000552.1:0-1951 GCA_045545275.1 Thermoguttaceae bacterium
CGGAAAAACGGAGGGCGGAGCGAGCCGCGCGACCGGAGGGGCGGGCGCGGGCGCGGACGCGGAGGCCAACGCGACCGGAGCGGGCGCGGGCGCGGGCGCGGCGTCGGCGGCGGGAGGCGCGGCGGCGACCGGAGCGCTTTCCTCGGCGGCGGGCGTTTGCGCTTCGGCGGGCGCGTCGGTTTCGCCCTCCGTTTCGACTTCGCCGAGTTGCTCCGCTTCGTTCGCTTTTTCTTCGGCCAACGCTTGCGCGAGCCCTTCTTCGCGGATTTTTTTGAGACGTTCGATCGCGGCGGCGTCGAGTTCTTGATAAACGGCGCCGGCGCTGATCGTCGGTTTTTCGTCTTCGGAGATTCGTTCGCCGAGGGTCGACGGGAGAACCGTTTCGTCGGCGCCGAGCCGCATGCCCGCTTCGTCGTAAGACGCGTCGGTGAAGGGGCCCGCGCCGAAAATCCAGCGGTCGCGGATGTTCGAGGACTTCGTTTTGAGACCGGACTGCCAAACGATCGCGCCGGTCGTTTTGTTGTACGCCCACATGTTCAGCTTGACTTGCGCTTTTTGGTCGGTTCGCTTGATCAGCGCGAATTCCGGAATCGAGGTCGCCGCGAGCGTTCCAATGGCGGGAATCGACGTTTCCGGAATACCGTACATTAACTCGTAGCGGTTGGTGCCGACGGCGCCGGGCGCGACTTCGAGGACGTAATCGGCCTCGTCGAGCGCGTCGCGAACGAACGCGCCGTTCGCGGCGAGCTGTTGGCGAATGAGACTTTTGAGGTAATCGGAGTCGGTCGTCGAGTTGGCGATTTTGATGTGAACTTTGAGCCCGGCGAGACGCGAATAGTCGTATTCGTCGACGACGTCCTCCATCGCGCTTGAAATAAGAAGCTGTTCGGTCGCGGTGCGGCCGGTGTCGCTGAATTTGGTGGTGCCGCAACCGACGAGGGGCGCCGTCGCGAGAGCGAGCGGCAAAAACGCGGCGAAGCGGGACGGCGAAACGGAACGGAGCGAGGAAAAAGGTCGAGGCATAACGAACAATGCCGGCGAGCGCGACGCGGCGCCGACCGGCGAAAAACGAACGCGAAAGGGGCGAAAACAACGGAAGCCGATAATTGCGTCGAGTATAACGAATTTTCCGGCGTTGCGGAAGAGCGTTTTGAAAGAACGCGACGCGAAAACGGGAAGTTTTTCGCGTCGCGACTGTTAAAATAGCGAAAATGCGGAGGCGGCGGAAGCGGCGAAGAGTCGATCGGAACGCGTTAACGGACGATTCGCTCGGCGGCGCCGGTCGCGGGGAGGAGACCGGTTTTGTTCGCTTGGTCGGCGGAGACGGTCGGGGCGCTTCGGGGGCTTCGGTTTGGTTTGACGGTCGAGACGGCGGTTCGCGACGCGTCGAGGTCGACCGGTTCGGGGGGCGCCGTCGGCTCGACGTCGCGTCGGGCGAGTTCGAACCGCGGAACGATCGTTTCGGGGCGGATCGCGATTTCGACGCGGCGGTTGCGTCGGCGATTCGTTTCGTTTTCGTTCGAGACGATCGGCGAAACGGCGCCGCTTCCGCCGACGATCGTTTGGTTGCGCGCGACGCCGGTTTCCTCGACGAGAAACTCCGCGACGAGATAAGCCTTTTGAACGCTCGCCGCCTGCGCCGAAAGGGCGTCTTCCGGGCGCGCCGGGTCGAGGTCGGAATGACCTTGAATCGCGAGGACGTTCGTCGGGTAGCGGCGGAGAACGTCGGTCGCGAGGAGTCGGAGGCGGTCTTTTCCCTCTTCGCTGAATTCGTTCGAGTTCGGTTTGAAGAGGAGATCGTCCTGCAGTTCGATCGTCGCGACGTCGCCGTCGCGGCGGATTGGGAGGATTTTGGGGTCGGAGAGGCGCAAGTCGAGCCCGGCGACGCTGTTGTTCGGGACGACGACGGTCGAGGAATTGCGGCGCGAGGCGGCGTCTTGGAGTCGGCGTC
>JAZQAP010000553.1:0-1822 GCA_045545275.1 Thermoguttaceae bacterium
TCGACGACCGCTTCGCGCTTCTCGACGGCGACGAGAGCGCTCAACTTGCAAGCTGGACGCCCTTTTTTCATCAAAATCGGCGTCGTCCAAACGTCGAGAGCGCCGAGGTCGAAAAGCGCGGTCGCGACGGTCGCCAAACGTTCGCCGGTCGCGTCGTCGACGTTCGTCGCCAACTCGTAAAGCGTTTCAACGTTATAACGCGCTTCCCAACCGCTCGACTTTTCCGATTCCGGCGACTTTTCGGGCGTTTTCCCGCTTTCTTCGACGGCGTTATCCGTTTCGTAAATCGACGCGCGCAACAAATTCGGGCGATTTTGCATCTTCCGCGTCCCGAAGGAGTTGGCGGTCGCAACGATTCGGGCGCCGGTCGGAATCGCCTTCTTTTCCCAAACGGCGAAGAGCGCGGCGGCGGTCGGCGTCAACATTTCGCAACGCTCGTTATCGGAGGAGGTCGGAAGTCCGTAATTCCGCAACAAAATCGACGTCGCGGGCGCCGGAAGCGGGTAGACGCCGTGCGCGCAGCGGAACGTTCCCTCGCCGACCGGAAGCGGAGAGAGCGAAATCCCGTCGACGCCGAGCGCGTTCAACGCCAAAACGCAACCGACCGTGTCGACCAACGAATCGACCGCGCCGACTTCGTGAAAATGGACTTCGTCGACCGGTTTTTGGTGCGCCTCCGCCTCCGCGACCGCCAACGCTTCGAAGGCGGCGATCGCGTCGCGCTTCGTTTTCTCGTCGAGCGGCGACTCCGCGATCATTTGCCGAATCGACGCGAACGTCCGCCCGTGAACGTGTTCGTGTTTATGGGCGTGTTCGTCGCCGTGCGAATGGTCGTGTTTATGGGCGTGTTTGCAGTCGTGCGAATGGTCGTGTTTATGCGCGTGTTTGCAGTCGTGCGAATGGTCGTGTTTATGACCGCAGTCGCCGTCGTGCGAATGGTCGTGTTTATGCGCGTGTTCGTCGTCGTGTTTATGGTCGCGTTTGCGTTTGTTTTTACCGCAACAACTCCCGTCGGGTTTGCGTTTGCCGCAACATTTCTCCTCGCGTTGGAACTCGCAAACGTTTTCCGCCGTCGTCTCTTCCGGGTCGAGGTCGACCGTCAAATAAACGCCGGTCGCGCCGAATTCCGACTTTTCGCCGACTTTTAAGGAAAACGGGTCGGGAATCAAACGGCGCAATTCCCGTTCGATATATCGCGGGTCGACGCCTAAACCGACCAACGCGCCCAAAATCATATCGCCGGACGCGCCGCCGACGCTGTCGAATCGCAAAATTTTCATCGTCGCTTTCCCTTTCGTTTCGTTCGCGCGTCAAACGACGCAAACTTTACGGATATTAATGGCTCCGCGGCGTTTATTTCTCGGCGTTCTTTTCGATTTTTTCGGAGCGCTCGGTCGCGATTTTTTCCAAAACGCTCCGGAAGGCGCGCTCCATTTCGCCCTGTTTGGGCGTTCCTCCGACCGCGACTAAATAAACGCCGACCGTTCCGTCGCGGTAAACGACGCCCTGCGTTCCGAGCGCGCCGCCGTGCCCGAACGTTCGATCGTCGACCGTCAGCCCGAACCCGTATTGCGCGTCGACGGCGGCGCCGGTTTGCTTCGACGTCATCGTCTCAACCGCTTTTTCCGACAAAACGCGCTTGCCGTCCGCCCCGACGCCGCGTCCGGCCAACATTTGGTAAAATTTAACGACGTCCGGCGCCGACGAGAACAGGCCCCCGCCCCCCTCGGCGTAACGCGGCGAACCGTCGTCGAGGGACGGCATTTGGTCGAAGCGAATCGGCTTCAAACGCCCGGCGCCCGCGTTCCAACCGTAAGGCGTC
>JAZQAP010000554.1:0-1808 GCA_045545275.1 Thermoguttaceae bacterium
GGTTCGGCGGGGCGGCGCGAGCCTTTGGCCCGGCGAGGGTCGGCGCGCGCGACGCCGATTTTAACGTTTCGGCGGATTTTAACGCCGAAACGCGCGCCTTGACTTTGCAACCTGGAACGGAAGACGAACGGATGAGATTGCCCGAGGAACGCTCGGAACGAAACGACGGACGAAACGCCGAACGACGCGACGCGGCGAACGGCGGCGAACGGCCCGGCGCGTTCGACGCGAACGTCGACGGGCGAAATCGTTTTCGACGTCGACGCTTTAAAGAGCGCGGCGGCGACTCCGCGTCGAGCGAACGAAGAGGCGAGCGGAACGGAAAACGGAACGAAATCGACAAAAACGATAGATTCGACCGCGGAAATCGGTTTTCGGGAAAACGTCGTCCTTTCGAACGGGGCGGGCGCGACGGCGGAGGCGAGAAAAGCGGCGGGGAAAATCGCGACGCTTTAAGTCGAGATTACGGCGCGTCGGCGGCTCGGTTCGCGCAAATCGACGAAGATCGACTTCTCGAAAAATTGAAGGCGAAAACGCCGTCGGTCGTCTTGACGCTCGAACCTCGTCCGGTCGACTGGGCGGCGATCGAGGAGATTTTCGCCGAATGGGTCGAGCCGATGAAAGCGTCGCCGCAAAACGCGGATCATCACGCCGAGGGGGACGTTTGGACGCACACAAAGATGGTTTGCGACACGTTAATCGAACTGCCGGAGTGGGGAACGCTGACGCCGACGCGTCGCGCGCTAACGTTTTTGGCCGCGCTTTGGCACGACGTCGGCAAACCGCGATGCGTTCGGTACCGCAACGGACGGGTAACGACGCCGAAACACGGGCCCAAGGGGGCGGGAATCGCGCGTCGGCTTTTAATCGAAAAGTGCGGATACGACGGCGACCCCGATTTGGTCGAATTTCGCGAACAGATTTGCTGCTTGGTCGAGAATCATACGAAACCTCGTTGTTTTCGCGATTTCTATTGCAAAAACGAGGAGTTGGAGCGGGTCGCGTCGCGCACTTCTTGCGATTGGTTGGCGTTGATTTCCGAAGCGGACGTGAAGGGGCGGCTCGGCGTTTCGCCCGGTTCGCGGTTGGCGAAGATCGAATTTTTCCGACGTTTTGCGCGTCGGCGCCGCGTTTCCGACGGCGGCGCGTCCGAATAAATTTCGGCGTTTAGGCTCCCGAGTCTCGAGGCGTTTTATCGTCGCGGTTCGAAAACGGTTTTTATCGCTTGCGACGTCGGACGCGAGTCGAATCGACGGCTTGCGTCGTTTGGGGGATTCGGCGCCGTTTCTTTAACTTCTTTTTAATTGTTTTCGTCGAACTTTTTTCCTTCGGTCGTTTCGAAATAATCGGCGCAGGCGGCGGCGAAGCGGTCGAGGAACGCTCGCGCTTCCGCGTCGGTAAAGCAACGCGGGTCGAACCGAAAACCGAACGTTAAACGTTCGCCGTAAGTGAGCGCGGCGACCGAAATCGACGAGCGACGGCGAATCGGCGGCGCGTTTTCGATCGCGTCGAGCGTCAGATCGCCGATCCGAACGCGTCCGTCTTCGGTTCGTTCGAGCGGAACGTCGGTAAAAGTGCGTCCGATATTCGAAAAGGTCGCCGTCGCGCGGCATCGTTTCGAGCGCAGAAAGAGGGAGAGGTCGTCGCCGACGAGGCGCCCGAGGAAAGAGCCGGTTTTCAAAACCAAGTCGAGGAAATATTTTTGGTCGCGTTTTTTGACGACGTTCATTTTGCGGCGCGTCGCGTGGAGAAGGCGGCGCGGATTCCGGCGAGCGGAGCGGGGAAAATCGACGAAAGTCATCGTAACG
>JAZQAP010000555.1:0-2176 GCA_045545275.1 Thermoguttaceae bacterium
ATTCGCGTCGTCGACTATTTCGCCGGAGTCGCCGACTTTACGGCGACCGCGACCGGCCCGACGACGGCGACGCTCGCTTGGAGCGCAACCGACGAAACGGCGCGAGTTTGCGTCGAACGGGAAAACGCCGCCGCGCCAAACGGTTGGGAAGTCGTCGCCGTCGCGACCGCCGCCGAGTCGCCGTTAAGCGTTGCGTTGTCGGGCCGCGAGCGGTTCCGAATTTTCGACGGCGCGACGTTTAGCGTCGATTCCGCTTGGTCGTCTATGTTCGGCCAACAATTTGTCGTTTTATCGAGTTATTTTCGAGTTGCGAACGAAAAACGGACTTGGGAGGCTAAAACTAAGGTGATTTCGAACACATTGAACGTTAAAGTCGGGCAGAGCGTAACCATTTTAGCGAGAATTTCCGACGCGTTCGACGCCGAAGCGCTTCTATTGAACGATGGAACGAATATTATTTCCGTTTCCTATTCGGCGCTGAAGAAAACCGGTTCGTTATCGTCTAATGAAACGCCGATTGACGGACACGTCAAAGTCGCCGTCCCAACAACGTGCGTTTTGGAAGAGCCGCTTACTTCGGACGCTTGGGGGGAAAAGTACAATTTTATTTTAACCCCGAACATTCGCGAAAAACCGATCTTCCCAACGACGGGGAATTACTCGATAAAAATCGAAATCGTTCTCGCAGACGGGAATCCAATAACGTTTTACGTTGAAATCGAAGTTTCATAGTTGGCAACCGTTTTCGCAACCGCGTAATATTTACGCTCCGTATTCTTCGGGACGAAATAACGCCCTTCAGGATTCGACGATGACGACGACCGGATTGACCGTTAAACTTTTAGGCGACGCGTCGTCGTTGAATAGCGCCGCGCTTGAAGCCGTCGCCCGTTTCGACGAAATCGTCGCGGCGGCGGCGCGAATCCCGGACGCGATCGCGGAAACTCAAAAGGCTTTTGTCGCGACGGCGAAACGCGTTTTTGAGGTCGCAAGCGGTTTTGGCGAAGTCGTCGAGAACGTCGAAACGTCGACCGTCGCCGTCGAGGAATTGCGAGAGACGACGGACGGCGTTACAACGACAGCGACGGCGCTCGAAAAGGCGATTCGCGGTTTCTCGAAGATTGTCGACGCGTCGACGGCGAAAATTCGCGGCGTAGCCGACGCGTTTCAAGAGGCTCGCGTCGCCGTCGCGGAATTTGGCTCGACGGCGGCGGGGGCGGTTCAGGGACTTTCGAACAACCTCGTCGCCGCGACCGGATACGCCGCCGATATGGGAATTATTACCCGAGCGACGGCGGGACTTATCACGGCGGCGCTCGGGTCGGCGGTTGCATTAGCGACGACGGCTCTCGGACATCTTGGGGCTGTCGCGTTTAAAATGTTTCGCGAAAAAATAAGTTTCGAAGCCGCGCTTTCAGCGACGATGGTTAATCAGTTGGCTTACCGCTTCAATATGTTGACAGCGAAGCTTTCCTTGTTTGTAGGCGTTCCGCTGATGATTATGCTGGCAAAAACAGTAGAGGAAGCGCGGCGTAATGTCGCCGGATTAACCAATGAAACAACGCCGCTTCAGGACGCGTTGCGGAAACTTGCCGAGGCTTGGGAGCGATGGGCCGAGTCGATGGGCTCGGGCATGTTGAAAATAGCGGAGGCCGGGATTAATGCGGTTTCAAGCGCGTTAATTGCGATGCGCGACGTTGTCGAGGGATTTGAGTCGATTCCATTTTTAGGCGGGATGATCGAAGGATGCGAAAAATTTGCGGCGACGCTTATTCCGTTAATCGGAGCGCTTGCGGCGGCAAACACGGCGTCAATGTTTTGGACTCAACGCGATCCGGTGGGATGGGGCAAAAGAAGAATTAAGGACGTTGAAAATATGACGGCGGCGTTAAAAAGTTTCTCGTCCGTGCAAAAAGCCCAAAACACCGTCGCCGCAGTTGCAACCGCAACGACAAACGCCGCAACCGTAGCGACGACCGCAAACGCACCCGCTACAACCGCTACAACCGCCGCAGCGGCCGCGACAGCTACAAACGCGAACGCCACTGACGCGGCGACCGCCGCAAATTCGCGGTTTACGTTGACATTACTAGGGCGTGTTGCTGTAATCTGAAATTCCTCTTGCGCAACCGTTGCGAATATGGTATAATGCGCGAATGAAGATCACTAAAAAACA
>JAZQAP010000556.1:0-3583 GCA_045545275.1 Thermoguttaceae bacterium
ACTCGCGCCGCGCCGAAACGCCCGCGACGCCGGAAAACGCGACGTCCGCCGACGCCGCGGAAGCCGCTCCCCCGGCGCCCGCCGCCGACGCCCGACCGCAAACGCTCGAAATTAAACTCGCGCAAAAAACGAACTCCGCGATCCTCAAAATCAAAACGAGAACCCCCGCGCCGGAACACGCCCCCGGCGTCGACGGAACGCCGACAAACGCCGACGCGCCCGCCCGAGAAATCGCCGGATTCGAAGTCGACGGAGCGCAAAAACAACACGGTCGCGTCAAAGTCTCGAAAGCGGACGGTCTCGACTTCGACGTCGCGCCGCTCTTCGGAATCCGCGCCGACGTCGACGCCTCTTCCGCGCTCGCCGACGGCGAAGAGCTTTACGTCTATTCCTCGCAACCGTTCGCGCTCGCCGCCCGCCCCTTCGTTCGTCGCGTCGTCGTCAACGTCAAACCGGAATACCAAGCGGTCGTCGACGAAAAAACGGCGACGTTGCGCGCCAAATTCCAATATTCCGTTTACGGCTCGAAAATCGACGAAATCAAAATCCGCCTCCGCGACTGGAACTGCGTCGACGTCGCGCCGAGCGGAATCGTCGACGTTATTAATATCGAATCGAACGCCTCGACCGGCGAAACCGCCTTCCCGTTGGTCGCGCCGACCGACGGCGTCGTCGAATTCGAACTCTTCGCGACGCGCGAACTCGACGCTTCCGAAGACGGCGCGTTCTCCTTCCCGCTCCCGACGGCGAGCGGCGCTTGGAGCGAACCGTCGACCCTCGTCGTCGTTCCCGTCGACGCGATCGACTTAACGCCCACCCCCGACGATTGCGTCGACTTAACCTCCAAGCCGCTCCGCGCGCTCGCGCCGACCTTCGAACTCCCGCAATCGCAACAGTCGCCGCTCGCCTACCAAACGCGCCGACGAGGCGACTCGCCGAACGACGAGCCCCCCCGCTTCGCCGCTCGCGTCAAAAAACAGGAACAAAAAATCGAAATCGAAGCGAAAACCGACGTTCACATCGGCGCGGAGGGGTCGCAACGCGTCGAACAAACGTTCCGCTACAACGTCGAACGGGAGCCGCTCGACTCGATCGCCCTCTTGGCGCCGTCGAGCCTCGGCAAAACGGCGGAGTCGAATCTCAAAATTTTCGTCGACGGCAAAGCCGTTCCGGCGCCGAACGCGACGCTTGAAGAATCGGACGAAAATCAAACCCGGCGCGTCGTTTCATTGGCCGACGCGCCGAAAATCGGCTCCTGCGTCGTCTCGCTCCAATACGAAGGGAAACCGCTCGATTTCGACCCCAACTTCACGCGCTACTTCACCGTCGATTTAGCGCAACCGGAAAACGGAACGCTCCTCTCGAACGAGTTGACGATTTTCGCGCCGCCCGGCGTCTCCGTTCAATACAACGCCAACAAAAAAACGAACCGTTTTTGGCGGCTCGAAGATTCCGGACGCGCCGCGGACGGTCGCTCGACCTTCGCTCGGTACGCTTCGGCGACTCAAGAGTTCGGCGCGGCGTTCACCGCTTCGCTCGACGCCAACGACAATTTCGACTCGGTGATCGTCGACCGCGCTTGGTTGCAAACTTGGCTCTCCGACGCCGCCCGCGTCGACCGCGTCGCCTATCGCCTCTCCGGTTACCGCGACCGCTTGGCCCTTCGCCTCCCGGACGCCGTCCGGAAAGACCGCGTCGCCGTTTCGCTCGACGGCGTCCCCTTCGCGAACGTCGCGGAAACGAACGGCGGACTCTTCGCGGAAGACGAAAAAACGCTCGTCGTTCCGATTCCCGAGTCCGTTCGCGATCGCGAATACGTCTTGGAGCTCTCCTACGTCGTTCAACCGAACGCGACGTCGCCGACCTCCGACGCCGAATCGAGTCGCCCGAACTCCAACCGCTTGGACGTTCAATTCCCGCGCTTCGTTCGTTTGCCGAACGCCGACTCGGACGACGCCGTCGACGCCCAAACGCCGCAAGACGCGACCGACGACTCGATTTGGATTCGGCGCGCTTATTGGCAAGTGTTGACGCCGTTCAACCGACACGTCGTCGTCGACCCCGACGATTGGACGCCGGAATACGTCCTGCGGCGCGACGGTTTCCTCGGCTCCTATCGCCGCGTCGCGTCGATTTCGCAAACGGAACTTTGCGATTGGGTCGGCGTCGCGGAGCGGGAAGCGATTCCGCTCGAAGTCAACTCCTACCTATTTAGCGGTTTCGGCCAGCCGGAGCGTTCGCGCCTCTTCGTCCTCGACCGCGCGCTGCTGATTTTGCTCGGCGGCGGCGCGGCGTTGGCGACGGGTCTCGGGCTCCTTTACTTCCCGTTCTTCCGCTCGCGCTCCGTTTTGTTCGTTTTCGCGCTGACGACGACGGCGCTCGTCGCGTTGCGTCCTTATCTTGCGTTCCTCTTCCTGCAAACGACCGTTTTCGGCGTTCTGCTGACGTTGGGCGCCGCGCTCCTCGCGAAATTTTTCGGACGCAAAGACGCGAAAACGCAAAAGGTCGTCGCGAACGTCGCCCGCTCGGCCGCTCGCGAAACGACGCGACGCCGCTTCTTCGGTCGACGCGACGCGCCCCGACGCGCCGAATCCTCCCGCGTCGTCGGCGGCGACCGTTAGCGCGACGCGAACCGAACGCCCTCCGCTCCCCGCCGCCCGTTCCCTTTCCCCGACAAATCAAAAACGTTAAAATCGGCAAATCGCCCCCGACGCGGAAAACGCTCAAGAATCGCGAAAAAAGGCGCGAAAACGAAAAAACGCCCCTCGTTTTCCCCCGCTTCCTTTTCCCCGTTTTCACCGCGCGCTCGCCAACGGACGCCCTCATGACGCTTACCCGCCCCCATTTCGCGACGCAACCGCGTCCGCGCGAACGCCGTTCGCTCGGCGCTTCGCTCTTTTCGCCGCTCGCCGTCGCGACGCTCCTCCTCGCCCTTCCCCTCGCGAACGCCGACGGGAACGGGAACGAATCGGACGTTCGCGAAGCGGCGTCGCCGGCTTCCGTCTCGTCGGAATCGGGTTCGGACGTTCCTTTCCGCTTCTGGATGGCTCCGGTCGACAAAATCGACCGTTGGCCTTGGGGCGACGAAAAATATTACCCCGTTCGCGTCGAAACGTTCGACGCTTGGCTCCGCGCGACCTCCGAAACGAACGCGGCGCGCGCCGACGCCTCGTCGCAACGCGTCGTCTCCGCTCTTCTTCTCGACGCGAAATTTGAAAACGACGCGCTCGAAGGAACCGGAACGTTCGCGCTCTCGTTCGTCGGGGACGACGCGTCTTCGTCCGACGCCGCGGCGCCCCTGCCCCCCTTCTCGGCCGCCGTTTCCTCCTTCGCCAAACTCGCCGAGGCGCCGGTCGCCGACGCCGCCTCGTCCCCGCAAAGCGACAAGGCGTTCGTCGGCCTTTACCCCGACGCGCGCCTCTATCTTTCCGACCCGCAAAACGGTTTTTACTCGTTCCGTTGGTCGCGCCGCGGTTCGGTCGACCCGTCGGGCGCCGTTTCGTTCGACCTCGTTCTCCCGCCGTCGCCGCGAACGGAGCTGCGCTTGACCGCCCCCGTCGACGCGGTCGTTTCGGTCTCGAAC
>JAZQAP010000557.1:0-6121 GCA_045545275.1 Thermoguttaceae bacterium
CCAACGTCAGCCGATTTCCGCCGGGCGAAAACACGACGAGAACCTTGAAACGGCCCGCGACGACCGGCGCCCGCGTTACCCGAGTCGGTCGCGACGACGACAAATTCTCGACGACGACCGTCCCCCGCTCGACGCCCGGCGAAAATCGGCTGACGTTGGCGGTCGGCGAATCGCGAATCGACTTTTTTTTGACGCGGCGTCCCGACGACAATCCGCGTTTCGTCCGGCTGATTTACTTCGTCGACTCAACCGGCGCCGAAACGTTCGCGACGCCCGATTTTTGGACGAGCGCCCAAGCGGAAATAACGAAAAATGGGGATATTGGGGAAAAGGAAGCGGTTTTAACGGGCGGTTCCAAAGCGGCGGGCGCGGCGGAAATTGGGCGAGTTGCGCAAAATGAAGCGGTCGCGTCGAACGAAGCGGCTGGAGTGATTGAAATGATTAAAACGGTCGCGCCAAATGAAGCGGTTAAAGCGGTTGCGCCGGGCGAATCGGCGGCGGAACGCGCGCAAAACGCCGAAAAAACGTCGAATAATTTTCGAGCGAAAATCGGAACCGCCGCGCTCCTTTGGCAGACGGCGACCGCCGAACGGTTGAACGACGCCGGATACGGGCGCCGAACTTTTTCGCTCGAACTCGACGAGGCGGACGACCCGGTCGTTTGGGTCTTGCGCGGCGAAAAAACGGCGGCCGAATACGCGGCGCTTTCCGAAACGGAGCGATTTCGGGCGATTTATCGGGAGATCGAAGCGTCGAATTTGGCGAACGAACTCGCGCGCTACTTCGTTTCGGTCGCGTTCGCTCGGAAATTGAGCGAAACGGAGGCGGCGGAAACGGGCGTCGCGCTTGATCGGAGGGCGCAAAATAGCGAAACAGCGCAAAATGGGGCGCTCGCGGCGGCCAAAAAGGCGGAAGAGGAACGGATAAAAGCGTTTTTGACGATTTCAACGATCGGCGCGACCGGCGAAACGACGGCGTCCCGCGGCGAAGAAGCGGCGACCGAAAATACGACGGTCGAGCAAAGCGAACCGGTCGGACAAAATAAGGCGTCTGGGCAAAGCGGCGCGACGGGGGGGAACGGCGCGGTTGGGGAAATTGCGGAGCGGGGGCGGCCCGGCTCGACTTGGGCGCGAGTCGCGCTTGGGGGCGGTTCGGTCGCGGCGCTCGACGCGTCGACGCTTTTTTCTTGGCCCGATTCGTTGGTCGACGTCGCCGACGCGTTCGCGGACGCCCGGGCGATTCCGGAAGATTTCGCCGCCGACTCCGGGTTCCGCCGAACGCGTTGGGCGCTGACCGCGTCGACGCTCGGGGCGGGACTGCACGAACTCGGACACGCGTTCGGGCTCGATCATTCGCCGGAGCCGACCGACTTTATGAGTCGCGGGTTCGACCGATTCAACCGGATTTTTACCGTCGTCGAACCGCCCGACGCGAACTCGCCGAACGCCGTCGAAGCCGTTTTCGACGACGAAAGCGCCGCGACTTGGACGACGGAAAGCGCGAATCGGTTGATTCGGTCGCGTTGGATTGAAAAATGAAGCGTTATTTTGGCGTTTTTAGCGATTAACGCGATTTTAACGGGCGGCGCTAAACGGTTGGGGGGACGTCGTTCGAACGCTTGGGGCGTCGACGGCGCCGCTCGGCGGTTTGGAGCGGGCGCGTTGGCGGGCGTCGTTGTTAGAGTTTTTGACGCATTTAACGATTTTATCGGATTGACGGCTTTAGACAAGCGATTAAAAGAGAAAGCGCGACGAGAGGAGAGCGCGAGTTTTGACGAATTTAACGGATGTTGCGGATTTGACGGGGAAACTGGGCGACGCGGAAGGGAAAGCGGGGCTCGATTTGTCGATTTTCGGCGAAAAACTCTCCGGGCAAAGCGGGATTCTCGACCTGATGAACGACATTGGCGAAGCGGTCGCGCTCCGCCCCGACTTGCTCGCGCTTGGGGGCGGGAACCCGGCGGCGATTCCGGAAATGCAGGCGCTTTGGAGAAAGAGCGCCGCCGATTTTCTCGCCGACGCCGCGTCGTTCGACAAAGCGCTCGTTTGTTACGACGCGCCGCAGGGCGACCCGGCGTTTCTCGACGCGTTCGCTCGACTTTTCGCGGAGCGGTTCGGACTCCCGATAACGGCGAAAAACGTCGCGGTCGTCAGCGGCGCGCAACTCGGCGCTTTTTGCCTCTTGAACCTCTTGGCCGGGCGAACGCGCGACGGTCGGCGGCGCAAAATTTTGATTCCGGCGTCGCCCGAGTACGTCGGATACGCCGATATGGGCGTCGAGCCCGATTTGTTCGTCGCTTGTCCGGCGAAAATCACCTTTCCTAATCCGGATAATCCGCAAATTTTCAAATACGTCGTCGACTTTGACGCGGTCGAGCGGGCGGTCGCCGAAAACGACGTCGCGGCGATTCTCGTCAGCCGACCGACGAACCCGAGCGGCAACGTCTTGCGGCGAAACGAGTTGGAACGGCTGGACGCGTTGGCGGAGCGAATCGGCGCTTGGCTGATCGTCGACTCCGCTTACGGCGGCCCGTTCCCCGGAATCGTCGAGGACGAGCGCGAACTCGACTCCGTTTTTTGGGGGCGGCGAACGATTTTGACGTTCAGTTTGTCGAAAATCGGCTTGCCGGGGTTGCGAACCGGCTTCGTCGTCGCGCCGGAGGAGATCGTCGAGCGGTTGGCGGCGATCACCGCGATCGTCGGTTTGGCCAACGGCGCGCTCGGGCAGCGGATTGCGAAACCCTTTTTTGACGAAACCGGCGAAATTTTGCGGGCGTCGCGGGAAATCGTTCGGCCTTATTACCGGCGTCGGCGAGCGGCGGCGGTCGACTTGCTCTTCGACGAGTTGCGGCGAGTCGGCGTCGACGGACGTTTGCACGCGAGCGAAGGCGCGTTCTTCCTTTGGCTTTGGACGCCGGAACTAAAGTCCGGTTCGAAAACGCTTTACCGCAACTTGAAAGAACGCGGCGTCCTCGCGATTCCCGGCGACGAGTTCTTTTACGGGCTCGACGGCGGCGGGAACGGCGGCGCGTTTGACGACGAGAACGCCGTTAAAGTCGACGCGACCGGCAAAATCGGACGGGGCGTCGGCGGAAAAGCGGAGCGCGACCCGGTTTTTGAAGCGCATCGGCGGCAAATGTTGCGGATTAGTTTTTCGGCGGCGGAAAGCGTCGTCGAGCGCGGATTCCGAATTATCGCCGAAACGCTCGCGGAAACGGTCGCCGCCGACGTTCGCAACGCGCGTTAAATTCGTCAAAATCAGCGTCTTTGATTTATTTTTAAACGTTCGTTAAACGAAAACGGCGACGTCGAAGAGAAACGCGGGCGTCGAAAGGGCGTTAAAACGACGTCTTTTGAAAATGTTGAAAAACGTTTGAAAAGTTGGGCGCGAATCGGCGGGCGGCGAGCGGAGCGGAGGCGGCGATTTTCCGAATCTTTTGCGAAATTTCGCGTTTTTTTGTTCGACGCGTCTTCTAAAAAACGCGTCGGCGCCGTATAATAGAACGGAAACTCCGTTTTTAACGCCGCGTCGTTCGGGCGCGTTTCGGCGTCGGGCGGCGGTTCCGTTTCGACGGAGTCGGCGCGTTTATTATTGAAGTGCAATTTTACCCGTTATATTAATATATTGACAAAATGAGCGAATTTAACGCGAACGCTCCCTCCGAAAGCGTTTTGACGCCGCGCAACGTCGCGGTGATCGGCGCGAGCGGGAGCATCGGAACGAGCGCGCTCGACGTGATCGCGGCGTCCGGCGGGCGGCTCCGAGCGAGCGTTCTTTCCGTCAACAACGACGTCGTTAAGTTGGTCGAGTTGGCGAAACAATTTCGGCCCGACGCGGTCGTCGTCGCGAATCCGAACGCCGACCGCGCCCCGTTGACCGAGCTGCCGTCGGGAATCGAAGTTCTTTGGGGCCCGGACGCGTTGGCCGAAGTCGTTCGGCGACCGGAAATCGACGTCGTTTTGTTGGCGATCGTCGGCGTCGCCGGGTTGCGCGTCGCTTGGAGCGCGCTCGAAGCGGGGCAAACGCTCGCGCTCGCGAACAAAGAGGCGCTCGTCGCCGGCGGTTCGCTGATGACCGACTTGCTCCGAACGAACGGCGGGAAAATTTACCCGGTCGACAGCGAACACAGCGCGATTTTTCAATGTTTACTGTCGCGGCGGCTCGACTCGAACTCGACGTTCGTCGACGGTTCCGACGTCGAGCGGCTGATTTTGACGGCTAGCGGCGGCCCGTTTCGCGATTGGAGCTTGGAACGCCTCAAAACGGCGACCGTCGCCGACGCGCTCAAGCACCCGACTTGGCAAATGGGGGCGAAAATCACCGTCGACTCCGCGTCGACGATGAATAAAGCGCTCGAAATCGTCGAGGCGCGTTGGCTTTTCGGGCTCGACGCCGACAAAATCTCGGTCGTCGTTCACCCGCAGTCGATCGTTCACTCGATGGTCGAGTTCGTCGACGGCGCCGTTCTCGCGCAACTGAGCCCGCCCGACATGCGGCTCCCGATCCAGCTCGCCCTTTACGAAACGGAGCGGCGGCCCGGCCCGACCCGAAAATTCGACTGGACGCAAAGCGCGACGCTCGAGTTTTTCCCGCCCGACTTCGAACGCTTCCCGGCGCTTTCGCTCGGGTTCGAGGTCGCGAGGAAGGGGGGAACCGCCGGCGTCGTTTTGAACGCGGCGAACGAAATCGCCGTCGACGCTTTTCTCAACGGACGAACGACGTTCGACAAAATTCCCGTCGTTTGCCGTCAAATCCTTGAACAACATACGTTTGAAGAAAAACCGACGCTCGAGCGAATCGTCGAACTTGACGCTTGGGCGCGAAAGGAGACCGAAATATGGATTTCTCGATAGCGGCGTTACTCGGCGTCGCGGAAGACGCTTCGGCGTTGGCGAACGCGTTGGCGGTCGCTTGGCGCGTCCTGATCGTCCTGCTGGGCGTCAATATGTTGATTATCGTACACGAGTGGGGACACTTTATCGTCGCGCGGATGTGCGGCGTCCGTTGCGATAAATTTTACATTTGGTTCGACGCTTACGGCTTCAAGTTTTTCAGCTTCAAATGGGGCGACACCGAGTACGGCCTCGGCTGGCTTCCGCTCGGCGGATATGTGAAGATGCTCGGTCAAGAGGACAATCCGGGCGGGATTCAAGCGGAAATCGAGCGCGCCAAACTCGAGCGTTCCGAGAAAGACGGCGAGCTTTCCGCCGAGGAAAAAGCGGCGAAGGACGAAGAAATCGCGAAGCTCGAAAACCAAGCGTTCGCGCCGGACAGTTATTTGGCGAAGAACGTTTTCCAACGGATGGCGATCATTTCGGCGGGCGTTTTTATGAACGTCGTGTTCGCGATCGTTTGCGCGACCGCGGCGATTTTGATCGGAACGCCGGAATCGTCGGCGCGAATCGGTTACGTCGCGCCGGGGTCGCCCGCTTGGAAGAGCGGAATGCAAGCCGGGGACGAAATCGTCGGGATTAACGAGAACAAAAATCCGGTCTTCTCGTCGATTATCGTCGCGACGATGGACGGGAAGGAAACGAATTTCGACGTTTTGCGCCCGGGCGCCGACGCGCCGACGACGTTGGCGATTCAACCGCGTTTCAGTAAAGGCGATATGAACCCGACGATCGGCGTCGGCCCGTCGATTTCGCTCGACTTAGCGGCGATTTCCGGCGGCGTCCCTTACGCTTCGTCGCTCGACGCGCAAGAAGCGGCGCAAATCGAAGAGCGGCTCGGCGCGTTGACCGGCGGCGAACGCCTCGTTTCGATGAACGGCGTCCCGGTCGAAACGCCGGCCGACCAATACCGCTTGGCGCGGCTCTTTATCGACCGTCCGATCGAATACGTCTTCGCGCCGACCGTCGTCGGGAAAGCGGGCGAGCGTTCCGTCGACGAAACGAAGGAAAAAATTTCCGTAACGATTCCGCCGACCGGCGCGCCGGAAACGGGCGTTCGCTTGACGATGGGCGAAATCGTCGAGATTCGCCCCGGTTCCGCCGCCGAAAAAGCGGGGCTCCGCAAGCGCGAAGTCGACGAAACCGGCGCCGTAACGCGACGCGGCGACGTCCTGCTCGAAATCGACGCCGAACCGATTCTCGACCCGCGCCTCCTGCCGTATCGCCTT
>JAZQAP010000558.1:0-2279 GCA_045545275.1 Thermoguttaceae bacterium
AGAGGAACTGCCGGACGCCCAGCCGACGCGGTTGATCGTCGACGCGTCCCTGAACCGCTTGCTCGCCGAAGGCTTGGCGAAGACGCATATCTTTTTCGACGCGACCGCCAACGAAGACCGCGAAGGATTTTATTGACGCGAACATCGACAAAAACCGCGAAGGATTTTATTGACGCGACCGCCAACGAAGACCGCGAAGAATTTAATTGACGCAAACGTCGGCGAAAACCGCGAAGAATTTAATTGACGCAAACGTCGGCGAAAACCGCGAAGAGATTTTATTGACGCAAACGTCGGCAAAAACCGCGAAGGATTTTTTTAACGCGACCGCCAACGAAAACCGCGAAGGCTTTTATTGAGATGAAAAAACAAGAAACGCCCGCTCAACCGCAAGTCGTTCCCGACGCCGTCCTTTTCCCTACACACGGAAGAACTTCGGCTTCCCGCGTCCGCACGACAGCGTCGCGCTTCGTTTTCCCTATGCGCAGAAGAACACCTTCTTCCCGCCCGCGTCCGCCCGGAAGCGCCCTGTTTAGCTTTCCCAATGCTCAAAGCGACAACTTTCCGCGTCCGCTCAAAATCGCCGCGACGCCGAATCGCCGCCCAAGTAATCCGGTTTCACGCCGGATTAAATCAGGCGCGACGTCGAACGCCAGTCGCCCGCCCCCCCGAAATATATTAAATTACCGCGCCGCCCAAACGACGGCGAAAGCGTTAAAGCAACGGCAAACGAAATTAACGCGCCCCCCAATAACAGCGAAAGCGTCAAAGCAACGGCAAACGAAATTATCGGCGCCCAACCAAGGCGGAGCGTTATCGCCCCGTCAAAACGACGCCAAACGAAATTGACGCGGCCCGACGCAACGCGCTTCGCTCGCCTTGAACGTCGTCGCGTCGAAGCGTCAAAAAGCCGCTGTTTTTCGAGCGGCGGTTGTTTCGCCGTCTCCGACTTGAAACGAGCGTCAAACGCCTTTACCCTCGCGACTCGAGCGCGACGGCGGAGTATATCGTCAGGTTGCAAAGCCAATGCCGCCAACTTATCGTTGCGTCGCCTTCAAAGCTTTTTTTGAAAGAGATGTGTGGAAAACTTAAAAACAAAGAAATTGTTTTGTTTTAGGCTTTCGCGATTCGGTTCTCAAAATACGTTGCAAATCGAAAGTAAGAAGGAGTGTGAAAAAAACGATTACCACCGATATTTTGAGATTTTACATAACTTTTACTAAAAGAACGAAGGCAACGTTATTCGCGGCGGCGTCTCGTTGCTTTCTAACCGAAATTCCCGCCAAACGAGTCGTTGCATCATTTTTTAACGCGGAGCGGAAACGTCAAGCCGCTGGCACGTCAAGAATTCGTCTTGGCGTAAATCAACTAGAGGAACTTGAAAAACTCGATAAACTTGATACTCTTCGAGACAATACGAATAAATTTCATTGCTTCCGCAACAATTTTACCGATTACGCCAACGTCGGCGAACTCCGCGGTCTGGTGAAACGCGTTTTAAATTTTGTCGGTTACCGACCGCAAGAACCTCGATAACTTAGGTAAAGACGAAACAACGCCGCCCAAACGGGCCTTCATTTTCGTCTTATCGAACGTCAAAAAACGCCGGAAGAAACCGCCGTCGCGCTTCATCGATTTTGGAACATTCCGAAGAGGCCCATCGGTGTAATTTCGTCGACTTGTTGGAACCAAACGGCGGCGGCGTTCTCGAGTTCGATTTTGGAACCGACTTGCTCGACGCTTTCTTCGTCCGCCTCGACGTCGAAACCGATCTCGTTTGCATCGTCTTGAATTCGAACGAAGCCTTTTCGCCCGACCGTATTCGTTTTACGCTCGCGCACGAACTTGGCCACACGCTTTTGCATCGCGACGCCTTCCCCGATAAAAAAGCGGAAAACGAGGCGAACAATTTCGCGGCGGAATTGTTGGCCCCCGCGAAAGACGTCGCGCCCGATTTGACGCGACGGCTTGACTTCGAGCGTCTCAAAGCGTTAAAGGCTAAGTGGAAAATGTCGACGTCGGCCTTGATTTACCGCGCCAAAGACTTAGGGATTCTTCCGGAATCCGCCGCGCGACGTTACTGGATGTATTTAAGCCAGATGCAAATGCGCAAAAACGAACCGCTTTGCGGGCTCGTTCGCGAAACGCCGTCAAAGCTGGAACAAATATTAAAAACTCAAAGCGAGCAAACGCCGAATATGCCGGAATGGTAGCGTATCTCGAACGCGGAGTTCGAACGTCGGTATCCTCACTTCAACGCCTTGAAATGAAAGGAGGCG
>JAZQAP010000559.1:0-3376 GCA_045545275.1 Thermoguttaceae bacterium
GGGCCGCGAACGACGAACCGAATCGCCGAAAAAAAAGGAGGATACCCAAATTTCCGCCGCTCGGCCAACTCTTCGCGAGCGAAGCCCAAATAGTCGGCTACCGTCGCGGCGCGAATCGCCGGATGCTCCGGGTTGTACGTCTGCACGACGACTTTTCCCTCTTTCTCGCCGCGTCCGGCCCGCCCCGACGCCTGCACGATCAAGTAACACGTTCGCTCCGACGCCCGAAAGTCGGGCAGGTGCAACGCCGCGTCCGCGTTGATAATTCCGACCAAAACGACGTTCGGGAAGTCGAGCCCCTTGGCGATCATCTGCGTTCCGAGCAAAATCCGGTATTCGCCGCGCCGAAACGCCCCGAGCGCCCGTTCGTGCGCGTCGCGAGCTTGCGTCGTGTCGGCGTCCATCCGCAAAATCGGAACGTCCGGAAAACGCGCCGCCAACTCCCGCTCGAGCTTTTGCGTCCCGAAGCCGCCGTATTTAATCCCGGCGAAACCGCAATAAGGACAAGCGTTCGGCGCCGGAATTTGATAATCGCAGTAATGGCAAAGCGCGATTTGTTGCGTTATATGATGCGTCAGCGCGACGTCGCACTCGGGGCATTTTAGCGTTTCGCCGCAACTCGGACACTGGATATGGGTCGAAAAACCGCGTCGGTTCAAGAGCAAAACGACTTGGTTCGTCGGGTCGGCGTCGAGCGCGTCGGTCATCTCCTTGAACAAGCGTTGGCAAATGGAGCCGCGAGCGAAACCGGTCGCGACGCGGCTGCGCATGTCGACGATATGAACCGGCGGGAGCGGTCGGTCGCAAACCCGACGCGGAAGCGTCAACAGCTCGTACCGCTTCATTTGCGCGTTTCGCCAACTTTCGAGGGACGGCGTCGCGGAGCCAAGCAGGAGCGGAACGTTCTCTTGGTCGGCGCGAAACCGAGCGACGACGCGGGCGTGATAGCGCGGCGCGACGTCCTGCTTGAACGACGTCTCGTGTTCCTCGTCGATAACGATCAACCCGAGTCGCGGAACCGGCGCGAAGACGGCGCTCCGCGCTCCGACGACGACCCGCGCCCGTCCGCTCGCGATCTTTTCCCATTCGGCCTTCCGCTCGACGTCGGTCAGTCGGCTGTGCAACACCGCGACGTCGCCGAATCGCTCCCGGAACCGCCCGACCGTTTGCGGCGTCAAACTGATTTCCGGAACGAGAACGATCGCCTGTTTGCGGTACGAGACGACCTCCTCGATGGCGCGGATGTAAACTTCCGTTTTGCCGCTTCCGGTCGCGCCGCGCAGGAGGAACGTCGGCGCTTGTTCCTCGCGCAGCGCCGTCAAAATCCGGTCGAGCGCCTTTTGTTGGTCGTCGGTAAGGGTCAAGCGAGCGCCGTCGTAATCGCCGTTTTCCCCCTTTTTATCGGTCGCGAGGGCCTCGTCGAGGAAGCGGCTCGTTCGGCGGACGCGCTTCGTTTGGAAGATTCCGAGATTTTTGAGCGCGAGAATCGGAACGGTCGAGCATTTCGCGCAACGGGCCAACTCGGCGACGGTCGGCGGGTCTTCCAGTTGGCGGAGCGTTTCGAGAACGAACCGCTGTTTCGGGGTAAGGAGGTCGACTTGCCGCTTTTTTTTCGCCGCGTCGACCTTCGCCAAGCGCGCTTCGAAGTCGGGAGCGAGCGTCAAGACGCTGGTAAGGCGGGTTCCGGTCGCCGCGTCGCGCACTCCGGCGGGCAGAATCCCTTCCAACGTCGTCCCGAGCGGGCAAAGGTACCGCTTCGCGAGCCAACGGGCCAACTCCAACATTTTCGGCGAAAGAAGCGGCTCCGCGTCGACGACCGACGCGACCTCCTTCAAGCGAAACCGCTTCTTTTCGTCGGTCGCGCCGTCCTTCCCAGTTTGCCCGTTTCCCTTACTCGCGCTCTTTTCCCCCAACGCCGGACGCTTTTCGCGCTCGAGTCGCCGCTCGACGCCGACGCAGTAAGCGCAAACCGGCCGATTCCGCGTCCCGAGCGGAACCGTAACGCGAACGCCCGGAACGACCCGCTCTTCGAGCCGCTCCGGAACCTTGTAATCGAACGTTCCGTCCGGCCCGTCCGGAAACGCGACTTCGGCGATCAAGATTTCGCGCTCGTCCTCGACCGTCTCCCAAACGGGTCGCTGGTCGTCGAAAAGGGTCGGTTGCATCGTTCGTCGTTCTCCAAAATTTGACGTTATATTAATAAAGGACGCTTTCGACGGCGAACCAGTCGCACAAACGCCCTTCTAATTATATCGCAATTTCGCCGACGTCGCAAGAGTCGCCGCCCCGACCGCCTCCGCCGCAAGGGGAGAAACGGGATAAAATCGTTCCGAAACGGAAAAAGCTCCTTGCAATCGCCCGCGTCGTTTGGTAAAATAAGGGCGGTTTCGGCGTTTCGGCGTCCGAATCGACAAAATTTGGGCTTTTTTCGCCGCTTTTTAACGTCGTTAAATAAATTCCGCAACGTTTTTGGAGTTTTCGTCAATGCGTTTCGACCGTTTGGAAGGTTATTTGGTTCGTCTCCCGTTAAAAAAACCGCTTCGCGTCTCGAACGCTCCGACGGAATTTTGCGAAACGGTTCTTTTCCGCGTTGAAAGCGGCGGCGTCTCCGGTTGGGGCGAAGTCGCTCCGGGCAACTCCCCGATCTTGACCGAGCAATGGAGCGGCGCGACGTACCTGACCGCTCGCGACGTGATCCTTCCGCTTTTGACCGAAGCGCAATACGTCGACCGCGCCGAATCGTTCGCCGATATTTTCGCGTCGATTAAAGGCAACCGTCAAGCGCGCGGCGTCGCCGAAATGGCTTGGCAAGACTTGAACGCTCGTCTCCGCGGCGAACCGCTTTGGAAGACGCTCGGCGGCGAAAAGAAACCGCTGAAAGTCGGCTTGACGTTCGACCGCTTCATCGAAGAAGACGAATTTTTTAACGAGTTGAAGCGCGCGACCGACGAAAATTTCGCCCGCCTGACGCTGAAAATTCGACCGGGTTGGAACGTGCAAATTCTCAATTTCGCGCGGCTCGACACGCCGTCCTGGCTGCAGCTCCAAGTCGACGTGGAAGGCGGTCTCGACTTCGAAAAACACTCGGACACCCTGTACCGAATGGACGATTTCTCCCTGAATTGCGTCGAGCAACCGTTGTCGGCGAAGGATTTTGTCGCGCACGCGATGCTGAAAGAATCGATGCGAACGCCGATTTGCTTGGACGAATCGATCGAGTCGCTCGAAGACGCGGCGATGGCGTCCGACTTGGAGGCGTGCCGCTTCGTTTGCCTGAAACCGGGAGGCGTCGGCGGACACTGGGAAGCGCGGCGCGTCGCCGAGTTCGCGGCGTCGAAAGAGATCGGCAGTTACGCCGGTTTCGACCTTCAGTCGT
>JAZQAP010000560.1:0-1535 GCA_045545275.1 Thermoguttaceae bacterium
TGCGACGTCGGGGGCGGAACGACCCACCTTTCGCTGATTCGCGTCGAGGAGCAAGACGGCGATCTCGTTCTGAACCCGTTGGCGGTCGGGAATCGGCTCCTCCTCGCCGGGGCCAACGTCGACTTGGCGCTCGCGCACCGGGCCGCCGCGCTCTTCGCCGAGAAGGGAACGAAGTTGAATCCTTGGCAAGCCGGTTCCCTTTGGCGGCAGTGTCGCGACGCGAAAGAAACGCTTCTCGGCGGTTCGGTCGCGCAAGCCGGCGAAGTTGGGAAGGACGTCGGAAATAGCGAAGGCGGTGAAAGCGGCGAAAATACGCAAGACGGCGAAGAAACGTATAAAATAACGGCGCTCGGGCGCTCGAGCCAACTGGTCGGCGGTTCCGTTTCGGTCGATTTCCCGAAAGCGGAGGCGACCGCGATCGTTTTGGACGGCTTTTTCCCGATTTGCTCCCTTGACGACCGTCCGAAACGGCGTTCCGCGGCGGGGCTTCGCGAAGCCGGGCTCCCGTTCGAGGCGGACGCGGCGGTTACTCGACACGTCGCGGCGTTTTTGAATTCCCGAACGGACGACGACGGCGCGCCGATTCGCCCGACGCGTTACCTCCTCAACGGCGGCGTTTTCAAGTCGAAGGCGATCGCCGAGCGGTTTGAAGAGCAGCTTCGCGCTTGGTTCCCGGACGCGCCGCCGACGAATTTGAATCCGGACGCCGACCTCGACCGGGCGGTCGCTCGCGGCGCCGCGTTTTACGGACTGGCGAAGCGGCGCGGCGGAATCCGGATTCGCGGGGCGTCGGCGCGCTCGTATTACATCGGAATCGAATCGGCGGGCTTGGCGATTCCGGGCGTTCCGCGACCGATGAAGGCGCTTTGCGTCGCGCCGGTCGGAATGGAGGAGGGAACGGAACTCGCCGTTCCGAGCGACGAGTTCGAACTGGTCGTCGGCGAACCGGCGGTCTTCCGCTTCTTCGGCTCGACGACGCGACCGCAAGACCGACCGGGAACGCTTCTCGACTTGGCCGAAGACGACGGCGAACTCCTCGAAACCGACCCGATCGAAACCGCGCTCGATGCGCCGGAAAGCGACGGGGAAAAAGCGGAAAACGGAGAAGTCGGCGGAACGAACGGCGGTTTTGGCGGCGTCGAGTACGTCGCGACGCGCTTCCGAACGGTCGTTACCGAGTTGGGCGCGCTTGAAATTTGGTGCGAGGAAGTCGACGGCCCGCGCCGCTGGAAGCTCGAGTTTAGCGTTCGCGAGGATTGACGCGAAGACGGCGAAATAAACGAAATTGACGGAATTAACGATTTTGCTGATTTTGCGGCGGCGCGTCGGGAAATGGGCGCGTTGAGGTTCGCAAAACGGCGGAAAAATCGTTAAAACCGGCTTTAAAAATCGAAATAATTGGAATATTTAAACTGGTAATCAACCGAGTAACAACGCAATCGAAAAAGAGGAAAAATCGATGAGCTGCGGATATGTGATTAACGTTACTGCTATCGACCGTCCGGGTATCGTCGCCGGAGTCAGTTCGGCCATTA
>JAZQAP010000561.1:0-6306 GCA_045545275.1 Thermoguttaceae bacterium
GTCAAGTCGTCCGATTCCGAATCCGCCAAAGCGCCCGTCAAGTCGTCCGATTCCGAATCCGCCAAAGCGCCCGTCAAGTCGTCCGATTCCGAATCCGCCAAAGCGCCCGTCAAGTCGTCCGATTCCGAATCCGCCAAAGCGTTCGACGCGGAACCCGCCAAGTCGTCTCCCGCGCCCAAAAGCGGATCGTTCGCCGCCAACGCCGACGGTTCGGGCTCCGCCGCTAGGTTCTTCGCCCCCGACGCTAAAGACGCGGCGGCGCTTCCGGTCGCGGCGCTCTTAACGGACTCGGCGACTTGAGCGGCGTTTTCGGTTTTCGCGTCTTCGCTCGCCGTCGCGGTTTCCTTTTTCTCTTTCTCCGCTTTGGAGCCGCCGCCAAACAAGCCGCGAACCCGCGCCAAGAGCCCGCCCGACTTTTCGCTTTTCTCCGAAATTTCCGTTTTTTCCGTTTTTTCCGACGCGGGCGCTTTTTCGCCTTTAGCCGGAGCGAGCGCGATCGAACGTTCCTTCGGCCCGACGTGTTTACCGGACAAGAAGTAAAACGCCCCGTATCCGACGCCCAAAATCAACGACGCGCCGATCGTAACGACGATCGTCTTCCTCGCGACGCGCATCCAGTTCCGGCCTTCAAACTCGTCGCCCTCTTCGCCGAACTCGTCGGCTTCGTCGGCAAGTTCTTCTTCGTCGTTTTTTTTCGCTCTTTTAAAGAAGCCGAAACGCCTCGCGCTTTTTTCGCCCGACGCGTCTTCTTCGCCGTCGGCTTCCGACGACGCCGCGGAACTCTCCGCTTCGACTTCGTCCCAATCGTCGCCGTCGTCTTTTTTTCGCTTCAACAACCGCAACGGCGCCGCCGCGACGCCGGAAATCAGTTTCAAATAAAGAAAAGGCGATAAAAAGCGCAATACCGTTTTTTTATTCTCCGCCTCGACAAATTCCTCGTAACCGGTAAAGTCGACTTCCTCGCCGGTCTCTTCCGCAAGCCGTTTCAATTCGGCGTATTCCGCCGCTTTTTTCTCCTTCGCCTCGCGTTCCAGCTCTTCTTCGAGCAGTTCGTCTTCCGTCTTTTCCCGTTTCTTAAAAACGCGCAACGGGGCGGCGCAAAGGGCGAAAACCGGCTTCAGCCGCTCGGCCAACGACGGCCCGGCGTCCCAATCTTCGTCGTCGAACTCGTCGTCGGACGCGGCGACCGTCGACGTTTTCTTCTCGTCCGCCGCGTCGAGACCGCGTTCTTTCGTCTCTTTGGCGACGCTCGCCGTCTCCTCTTTCTTCGCCGACGTCGCGACGGGACTCGGCTTTTTCGCGTCCGACGCCGTCGCGACGCTCGCGGAGCCGGAAGTCGCCGCCGTTCCGGACGACGCGGCGCTCGGCGCGCCCGAATTCGCCGTCGAACTCGAACCGAAACTCGACGAAAACGCGACGACCGGTTTCGGCGCGGAACTTTCGCTCGCGCCGCCTCCTTTCGTCCCCGCCGCCGTCGCGTTAGAACTCGCGCTCGGCGTCGCGGTCGCGCCCGAACGGTTCGACGAACTCGACGCGGCGACGACCGCTTTCGGCTTCAATCCCCAACTCGGCGTCGCCGTCGAACCGGAAGAGGAACTCGCGGACGCCGATGAGTTCGCTGAAGTCGACGGGGACGCCTCTTGAAAAACGTTCGAATCGACCAATCCGCCGCTCGACTTCGACGCTAAACCGCCGGAACCGCTTAAATTGCCCGAGCTTCCGAAACTCGCGGAACCGCCGGAATTACCCGAACCGCCCAAACCGCCGGAAGCGCCAAAATTACCGCTCGACGTCGCGGAACTCGACGACGCGGCGACGCTCGGCGTTCGCTCGGAATCGGATTTTCCCCAATCCTTATACGGGTCGTTGTCGGGATCGTATTTTTCCTCTTCTTCGTCGTCGATTTCGTCTTCGTAATCGTCGTAATCGCCGTCGTCTTCATAATCGGCGTCGTCCGCGTCGTCGGCGTACTCGTCCGCGTAATCGGCGTAATCGTCGCCGCCGTAATCGTCGTAGTCGTCGCCGCCGCCGTAAATATCGTCGTAACGCGACGAATTGCCGCGTTTGTTCTTCTTTTTCGAATTGCCGCCGCCGTAATCTTGATAATCGTCCCCGTCGTCGTACGTCATCGGCGCGTCGAAATCGCTCTCGTCAAGATACGACAGCTTGTTCTTCTTCTTATTTTTCTTTCCCATAACGACGTTAATTCCAACAGAAAGTGTTTATCGTTTTGTTTAATTCAAACTTTGCGCAAAAAATTTCCCGTCAAACGACGGCGACGTTTTTCCAACTCGACGGCGGAGCGTTCCGCTTGCGCGACGCGCCCGACGCCGCGCCCTTATATTCTTTTAGTACGCGTTTTTGGGGAGCGAACGCGCGATATTTTCCTTTTAATTTTCGCTTCCGCCGAATGTTTTTTGCTCCGTTAATCGACGTTCGCCTTCTTTTCGGCGACGCGCAGCTTCGCGCTTCGGGAACGCGGGTTCCGTTCGACTTCCTCGTCGGTCGCGACAATCGGTTTTTTCGTTAAAATCGTCATTCCTTCCATTTCGCGGAAGGCGTTTTTGACGATGCGATCTTCGAGCGAATGGAAACTAATGATCGCGACGCGTCCGCCGGGATTCAGATAATCGACGCATTTTTTCAAAAAGCGTTCGAGCGAACCGAGTTCGTCGTTGACGGCGATGCGAAGGGCTTGGAAGGTTCGCGTCGCCGGATCGATCGTCTTTTTTTGGGCCCAAGGAGGCGGCGTCGGGACGCAACGACGGCAAATTTCGGCCAAATCGCGAGCGCTCCGCACCGGATTCGTTCGCCGGCGTTCGAAAATCGCCCGCGCAATCCGCCTACTTTGCCTTTCTTCCCCATATTGATAGATAACATCCGCGATTTTTTCCGCCGACCAACGGCTCAACAACTGGAACGCCGGAACGCCTTCGGTCGGGTCGAACCGCAGGTCGAGGTCGCCGTCCGAATCGAAACTGAACCCGCGTTCGCGGTCGGCTAGTTGGTCGCTCGACAGCCCCAAGTCGAGCAGAAATCCGTCGACGCGTTCGACGTTCGCCCGTTCGAGCGCGGCGTCAAAATCGCAATAATTCGCAAAATACGTCTTTAGCGGCAACGTCGCGCCGTCTTCGAGCGCTTCGACGCGCCGGTCGACGCGGTCGAGCGCCGCCGGGTCGCGGTCGGTCGAAATCGTCAAGCCGTTCGGCGCGACGCGGCGAGCGATCGCGATCGAATGCCCTCCGCCGCCGAGCGTTCCGTCGACGATAATCTTCCCCGGCGCCAAATTCAGCGCGTCGAGACATTCGTCGAAAAGCGCCGGAATATGAACGGTCGTTTGCGTCTCGTCGTTCATTTTTCGCCCCAATAATCGTTTTAGCTAATCGTTTCTAACTTTCGGTCGGATTCGACGTTTGCGTCGCCGCTCGACGTCCGCTTTCCGAAACGTCGCGCTCGTCTTTCATTAATATTAATAAACGCTCTCGCGACGCTCGCCGAGAAACCGCCGCCTTTATTATATCGCGTCGCCGCCCCGTCGCCAACGTCCCGTCGAACGTCGACGACGGAACGCGCCGTCCTCTTTGTTATCGACGTTTCCCTTTCGCCCCTTGTCAAAAGCGGTCGGCGCCCCAAATAACGCGATTTTTCCGTTTTTAACGTTTTACTATTTTCGCTATTTTACCCAAGCTAACGTCAAAACGCTCGAACGACGCGTCGACGTCGGAAAAAAATCGCGCTCCAAGAGAGTTCGCAAGAAAAAATTTTTTGAAAAAAAGCGAAAAAGCTCCAAAATTTCGCCCTTTTCCTCCCCCGATTAAACCGCGGAAACGCGAAAAAGCGTTTTCAAAAAAGCGACGATTTCCGTTTGAAAAATCGAACAAAACGCGCCGAGCGAAAGCGCGAGAATCGCTAACGTCAAGAGCGCCGCGACGTTAAAACCGACCGCGAACAAATTCAATTGCGGAAGCAATCGCCCCAAAAATCCGATCGCTAAATAAACCGCCGAAGTCGCCAGTATAACCGGCGCGGCCAGCTTAATCGCCAACCCGAAACTAAGCGTTAAAATTTGTCCAAAACTCTCGATCGCTCCCGCCGCCGACGACGCGGCGCCCGGTTCGACGCGTAAAAAACCGTCGAGCGCCCCCTCGACAAAGAGTTCGAAACCGCCCGCCGTCGCGAAAACGACGAGCGCCAACAAGAAAAGAAAACGCGAAATCGGCGCGATCTCCTCGCCGGGCGCCGGGTCGAACGTTCCGGCGACCGAAATCCCGCCGACTCGCACGATCGTCTCGCCGGCAAGCAAAACTCCGCTAAAAAGGCAACGAAGCGCCAAACCGAACGCGACGCCGAAAAGAACCTCGACGCCAAGCGCGACCGCGAATCGCCAAACGCCCCCGGTCGCCCAGCCGCTCGGCTCGGAACCCGCCGTCGCGCCGCAAGCGCCGACGACCGTCGGGAAAACGAGCGCCGCCAACGTCAACGCGACCGCCGCCCGAATCGAACGCGAAACCTCGACGCCGCCGATTATCGGAGCGAAAAAGGTCGTTCCGAAACAGCGCGCGAAAATCAGCGCGAAAATTCCCCAAGCCGTCGGCGACGTCCAAAGCGTCGGCGCGTTCATCGTTCCGTCCTCGCTCGTTAGTTTTCGATTTTAGGAACGCCGTTTCTCTAAACCGCGCTCCCTCGTCCTACTTCGCGACGGAACGTTCGAGTCGCGCCGTCGTTTCCCGCAATTCTCCGTCGCGCAAGAACTTAACGTTCGACGTTTGCGAAACGTCCGCGATCGCGATCAAGCGCGCGAAATGAACGTCGTCCTCGATCGGTTCGCCGTCGAACTCGACGACGACGTCGCCGCCGCGCAGACCCGCGCGTTCGGCCGGCGAGTTCGCCCCGACGTTAACGATCCGCGAACCGCTCTTGATCGGCCAATCGACGACGCCTTGAAAATCGGCGACCTTCGCCGCTTCGAGTTCGACGCCCATCCGCGAACGGCTCCACCCGCCCGCGTCGATCGTCGATTTCAAAACGGTCAGCGCCAAATTGATCGGAATCGCGAACGCGACGCCTTCGCTTTTGCCGGTCGTCGTCGCGATCGCCGCGACGACGCCGACGACTTCGCCGCGAGCGTTGTAAAGCGGGCCGCCGCTGTTTCCCGGATTGATCGACGCGTCGACCTGAATGAATTCCAGCAACGATTTCTCGCCGTCCGACGTGAAATCGTTTTTTCGTCGCTGCAACGAACTAACGTGCCCGTAAGTAACGGTGTCGCGCAACCCAAACGGATTCCCGATCGTTCCGACAAAGTTCGAAACTTGCAGTTCGTCGCTGTTTCCAAAGAAACAAAGCGCGACCGAACCGTCGCTCGGCAACGTCGCCGGATCGAGTTCCAGCGCCGCCAAATCAAAATCGGCGCAGGTTATAATTTTTGTCGGATGAATCGTCGTTCTGTCCGGCAAAAAGATTTTAACGTTTTTATTCGTAACCGCGTCTTTAACGACGTGCATATTCGTCGCGACGTAAACTTTATCGCGATATTGGAACAAAAATCCGCAACCGGTTTCGACGGCGTTCTTACTCGCTTTCGTTTTAGCCGCGCGCTTCGCCGTCTCGATCGACAAAACGGACTTCCGAACGCGGTCGCCGATGCGTTGGAATTCGGCGTCGATTTGTTCGAGGAGCGAAAGCGAGCCGACCGGTCGAGCGTCGTAACCGACCGACGCGATCGACGAACGGCGTTCTTCGCTCGGATACGGGATCAGCGGCGCGACCGGCGCAAACTCTTGCGCCAACGCGCTTTTCCCTTTCAAATCGACGCGACTTTCGTCGTAAACCGACGCGACGACCGCGTCGCGCGACGACGCGTTTTGCCAACGCCGAGCCGTCTCCGCGTTTTGCGCGTCTCGCCCGTTTTGCGGAACTTGCGGAATTTGCGCGACTTGCGAAACTTGCGCGACCTGCGCGGCTTGCGTATTTTGAGCGTTTCGCCTATTTTGCGCGAATCGTCCGACTTGCGAAGTTTGCGCGATTCGCGAAGTTTGCGCGATTCGCGGAGTTTGCGCAAGGCGCGCCGTTTCGTTGTTTTGCGGGGCCAAAACTTGCGCGGTTTGCTCGAATTGCGAAATTTGTTCGGGTCGCGCCGCCGGCAAACTTTGCGGAGCCGACGCAAACGCCGGAACCCGCCCGTTTTGCGTCGTCGGCAAATTTTGCGACGACCGCTCGAATTGCGAACCTCGCGCGTTTTGAGCGACTCCTAAATTTTGCGCAATCCCCGCGTTTTGTCCCGACGCCGCGACTTGTCCGCTCCGC
>JAZQAP010000562.1:0-2638 GCA_045545275.1 Thermoguttaceae bacterium
GCGTCGGGGGCGTTCGCGCTTTTCGCGGTCGTCGCGACGGCGTTTTTTTATTGGGTCGTTCGCAAACCGGTCGGCGCGCTGGTCGAGTTGCCGGAACATATCGACGAGTTCGAAAGGCCGATGATTCGAGCGAAGTTGCGCAAACGGGTGTCGCGTCGACGTTTGGAGCGTTTGGGGCGCGAGTCGTTTCCGGAGGCGTTGGGGCGCGGACGTTCGAACGGGATTAAAGTTCGCGTTTTCTTGGTGATCGCGCAGGCGTCGGTCGCGGCGGCGGCGATTTTCGCGGCGACGGAATACGGGCGCGAACACGCTTGGGACAAATTCGCGATTCATTGGGTCGAAGAGCTTTTTACGAAGGTGCCGGACGCGCCGCCGGCTTGGGCGACGGTTTTTTTGGTCTCGGGCGCGTCGGCGTTGGCGCTTTTGTTGGCGAGCAACGCGTCGTACTTGATTCTGCGTTTTAAGGCGGTTCTCGTTTGCGGCGCGGTTTTGTCGGCGGCGGTCGTCGTCGGCGGGTTTTCGGTCGAGGAGGATTTCCGGAGCCGAGCGGCGCTAATTGCGACGCTAAACCTTGCGTTTTTCGCGCGTTGGACGTTCGACTTGTACCGCGCTTATCGTTTTAAACAGGCGAACGTCGCGACGGAAACGCTCCCGGTTTCGCGCGGTTTGGAGCGGATTTTCGGCGCGGCGTTGAAAAGCGCTCGACCGACGTTGGGGGACGCGTTGGAGCCGGTCGAAAAAGGAGAGCTGGAACGCCGTTTGGAAGACGGTTGGGACGCCGTCGAGTTCGCCGATTTCGCCGCCTTGCGCAACATGACGCGTTATTTGGAGAGCGTCGTCGCCGAATGCGAACCCTTTGCCGGCGTTAAGTTTCGAGCGTCGACCGTCGCCCGGAAGCTCGAGCGTCGCCTCGTCGGCGGAACCGACCGCGAGTGCGCGTCGCCGAACGTGCCTTATTGGAACGAAAATCTTTTCCCGTTGGCGGTTCCGGACGGGTACGAGGCGCGCGTCGACCGGCTCGAACTCGGCGACGAGTGGGACGTCGTTCAAGACTGCGCTCGTTGCGGCGGGAAGGGGAAAACGACCGGAACGACCGAGGGGCTCGGCGAGTGCCCGCGTTGCGGCGGGAAAGGACGCGTCCTCTTTAAACAATCGATTATAACGACTTGGAGCGTTTTTAGCGCGACCGCGACCGAGCCGAAAACGCCCGCGCCGGAGTATATGGACGAGGCGGCGGAGAAGGTGTTCTTCGTCAAAGAGGCGATCGAGAACCGCAAATTTTCGGAGCGACCGGCCGAAACGACCGTCGTCGACGACGCGACGCGAGAAAAATTGGAGCGCGCCGTCGCCTCCGCTCGACCGGACGCGCTGCACGAGTTCGTCGCCGTCGCGGAGCGGTTGCGCGGCGGGACGGTTTATCGCGCCGAAGTGCGAGCGTTCGGCTTTTGGACGATTCGCGTCGTTTTTCGAAAGTTGTACGGGCGGTTCGGGTGGTTTTTCGGCGGACGACCGGACTTTTACTTCCGTTCGATTCCGTTGAGCGGGGCGGCGGTCGTCGCGGCGGCGTTCGCGTTCCCGGCGGCGGTCGCGACGGCGGTTTTCGCCGGTTGGCGTTGTTGGGAAGCGTTAAACGGTTGGTTTTTCGGCGTTTGACGTTAAACAAAAGGCGAGGAAAAGGCGCGATTGGGAAAGGTCGCGCTTTTTTCGCGATTTTTGCGTTTTCAAAGCGGCGAAATTTTAACGTTTTTCGGAACGCGGCGGTAACGACCGGGGCGGCGGACGCGTCTAAAATAACGTCGTCGCGCGTTTCCGCTTGCGAAAACGAGCGAAAATCGGAGGGGTGCAACGAAAATGACGGCGGAGTTTATTCAACTGCAAATAACGTATCCGACCCGGGAGGAGGCGGAGGCCGCGTCGCGGTTTTTGGTCGCCGAGCGTTGGGCGGCCTGCGCGCAACTCTTGGGGCCGCTCGAAAGTCGGTACGTTTGGGCCGGAAAAACGGAAAATTCGGAAGAGTTTCTCCTGTTGGCGAAGACGCGAGCCGCTCTTTTCGACGCGGTGGCGGCGGCGATTTCCGAGCGACATTCATACGACGTTCCGCAAATCGTCGGCGTTCCGTTGGCGTTCGTCGCGCCGAGTTACGCCGCTTGGCTGGACGCGCAAATCCGACGTTGAATTGAAACGACGAACGTTAAAATTTGCCGATTTTGCCGGTTGCGCCGGTCGGCGAATAAAACTTTTTTAGCGGAGCGTCCTTTCGGCGGCGAATCGGGCGCGTCTCTTTTGACGTTCGGGCGTTTATTATTAAGGAAAACGTCAATAATATTAATAAGGGGAAAAAATGCGAGCGACTTGGGGCGGCGAAACGAGCGAATCGAAGACGGCGCGACGGAAGCGTTGGGCGAACCGAACGGCGAACGCGGCGGTTTGGGCGGTCGCGGCGGCGTTGGGGTTCGGCGGTTGGGCGGCGGACGTTCGGCTGGAAACGCGAGAAGCGACGGCGCAAGAACCGGCGGCGCGAGCGGAGATCGGCGTCGATTGGAACGCGTTCGACGAAGAGCTTGCGTTCGAGGAAGACGTCGAAGGTCGCGAAACGTCGGTAAACGACAACGGCGATTCCGATAATAACGGCGATAAC
>JAZQAP010000563.1:0-5366 GCA_045545275.1 Thermoguttaceae bacterium
AGACGAGATTCGCGCCGAAACGATCGCGCTCCAAGATATGGGCCACAAACGACTTGCGCTTGAAACCGGCGAGCATCCGACGGAGTGCCCGATCGAGTACGTGTTGGAGTCGATTCGGACGATTTACGCGATCAAGCACAAAAACGGCGCGATTCGGCGGGTTAACGTCAACATTGCCGCGACGACGGTCGAGAACTACCGCAAGCTGAAAGAGGCGGGAATCGGCACCTATATTCTTTTTCAAGAGACTTACCATAAAACGACTTACGAAGCGCTTCACCCGAGCGGCCCAAAGAGCGACTACGCGTGGCACACGGAGGCGATGGATCGCGCGATGGACGGCGGAATCGACGACGTCGGTTGCGGCGTCCTGTTCGGTCTGAACCTTTATCGTTACGATTTTGTCGGTTTGCTGATGCACGCGGAGCATTTGGAGGCGTCCAAGGGCGTCGGCCCGCACACGTTCAGCGTTCCGCGGATTCGCGACGCGGATAACGTCGACGCAAGTTCTTTTGCGAACGGTGTTTCGGACGACGTTTTTGAGAAGATCGTCGCCGTTTTGCGAATCGCCGCGCCTTACGCCGGAATCATCGTTTCGACGCGCGAGTCGCAAGAAGCGCGGGAACGGGTTCTAAAGGTCGGCGTTACGCAACTTAGCGGCGGGTCGCGCACGAGCGTCGGGGGGTACGCCGAGGAGG
This sequence comes from Thermoguttaceae bacterium, assembly GCA_045545275.1. Classification (GTDB taxonomy): domain Bacteria; phylum Planctomycetota; class Planctomycetia; order Pirellulales; family Thermoguttaceae; genus RUG369. The sequence goes on from JAZQAP010000563.1 coordinate 699, forward strand.
AGAGCGCCGCCGACAATTCGTCGCAGTTCGATTTGAGCGACCGGCGAACGCTCGACGAAATCGTCGCTTGGCTCCTTGAAATGGGCCGTATCCCGAGTTTTTGCACCGCTTGCTATCGCGAGGGCCGCACCGGCGACCGTTTTATGACGCTGGTGAAGTCGGGGCAAATCGCGAACTGTTGCCAACCGAACGCGCTCATGACGCTCAAAGAGTATCTCGAAGATTACGCGGCGCCGCAAACGAAAGCGCTCGGCGAACGACTGATCGCCGCCGAGTTGCAAAGGATTCCGAACGAAAAAATCCGCGCGATCGCCGCCGCACAGTTGCGACGCATCGAAGCGGGAGAGCGCGATTTCCGGTTCTAACTCGCGCCGATACAAAGGTTTTCGCTTTGAGAACGCGGCGCGAACGTCGCTTATTTCGCGAGCGTTTTTTCGAGCGCTAAAAGCCCGATTCGCGCCGCTTCCGCTCGCAACGTTTCCCACTCGAGCGCGTTGGAACGCATATTTTCGGTATTTTCGACGAGTTCGCGCAAACAGGCCGCCGCTTCCGCGATTTGCCCGGCTTGAAAACGTAAAAGCGCGAGACGGTAAAGGCGCCAGTCGATATCCTCGGCGACCGTATCCTTGGCGTCGACTTCTCCGGCGTCGACGGCGCGCAGGACGTCGGCGGTTTCGCGAAAACGGTTGAAAAACGGTAAAACGACGTTTTCAAGTTCTTCGTCGACTTCGTTTACGATCGTTTCGAGTTCGGCGTCGTTCGTTGGAATATCCCAGCTGCGTTGCCGATGAGCGCTAAGGGCGCGTAGTTCGTAATGTTCCGTTATATACGTTCGCCAACGAGCGACAACATCTTGCGTTTTAGCGTCTTGCGGCGCGGCGTGCCAAATCGAAAAATCCGGTTGCATCGCGTAACCGTAATTAAGTAGGCAAAGATACCCCTTGTGAAACGAAAAATGAGAATAGCGACAGAGCGTTTGAGTCTCGCTTTCCCAATAAGTTCCTGAAGAACAGTCTTTGATAAAGCCTTGCGTTGCAAAGAGTTCTTGGAATTTTTCGCGGAATCGCTTTTTGAGTTCTCTTTTGTGGCGCTCCAACGCCTTTTTATCTTCGGCGTTCCCGTAAAAAAGAACGCGCATACGTTCGACGTTTTGTCGCCGTTCTTCGACCGCCGCGTCGAATTGCGCTTTCGTCGTCGGACGGCTAGCTTCGTTCGACACGAGGACGGCGAGGCTTTTAAGCGCCTTATTTGCAACGACTTCGTAGGGGGAAGCGGCTCTTTCGAGAAGGCGATAAACTTCGTTGCGATTCGGATAATTAACGAGTTCCGGCGGAATTTCGAGGTCGCGCCAACGACGTTTCGGACGCGGCGGCGTCTGGCCCGGCCCCTTTTCTTCGATCGTTTTGCGAACGCTTAACGCGCCGATTTGCATCGCTTTAGCGTAAAGCCGCCAATAATCGTTGGGCGCGTTCCAAGAGTCGTCGGCGAGCGCTTTTTCCGCCGCAAGTTCAAGGTGCGTCGCCGCTTCGGCGTATTGCCCGACTTGAAAACGAGCGGCGGCGAGTTGAAGATCGGCGTGCAACCCGTCGATAAAATAATCGAAAATTTCGTCGACGCGGTGATTGAGACGGTATTTGTAAAGACCGCTTTCGTAAGCGTTTAATATGGCGCCGGGCTCGCGAAATCGTTGAAGAAACGGAACGACGACGTTGTGTAAATGTGTTTCCGCCTTCGCGAAAATTTCGACGACGTCGGCGTCGGTTTCGGGGGAAAAATCGAAATTTGTCTGCCAAGGCGGCCAAAAGAAAACGTCGAACCCGCCTAATTTCAAGAGATTGTCGTTGCGTTCAAAATTGTAAAAGAAGTTGTTAAGCGTCTCTTGCGTCTCGGCGTCGCAAGGCGCGTTCGCCCAACAATCGCGACAAAACTTAACGAAACAACAATGCGTAAAACAAAAACCGCCGGCCCAAGTTCGGTAATTGAAATAGCATTCCTGCGGCATTCCGTCGCTCGCGCGCTCCCAACGATAACGTTTCCCGGGAACAGGAGCGAAGACAAACCCAAGCGGTTCCAAGGTTTGCGCAAAGAGCGTTTTGAGACGCTTAGTGAAGGCGGATTTCCGTTTTGAGAACAGTTTCTTCGCGTCGTCGGACATTGGAAAAATCTCCTTGCGTCAAAAAGTAATATCGCGACCGTTAATCGGCGTCGCGGAAGAATTGCAAACGTTTTATTCGCTTTCTTTATTATACCGTCGCCGAGGCGAAAATCAAGAAAAAATAACGTAAAACCGAAAAAATCGCAAGAGAATCGCCGCGCCGTTCGACCTCGCGAACAAAATTCGGAAAACGTCGAACGGCTCGACGGGCGAAAGCGTCGCCTTGTTTTTAACGTCTTTCTTTAACGAAACTTGCGAACGCTTGCGACGGCGAGTCGCGCGCCTTCCAGAAGCGCCGCCCAATCCGCGTCGTCGAGTCGCAAAAAGCTATTCGCGAGGGAAGGAACGACGTGCGCGGCGTCCTTATCCGTCGGTCGCGGCTTTGGCGGACGTTGTTTCGATTTCGCAAGCGCCGCGAAACGGTTTGCCGACTCCGTGTAACGTCCCGATTGGAAAAGGAATAGCGCTTGAACGAAGTGTTGCGTCGCGGCGTCGCGTCCGAAGGCGTCGAGGGAAACTTCGTCGGCCTCGAACGCGGACAAGACGTCGCTCGACTCGCGCCAACGATCGAAAAACGGAAGAATTTCGTTTGTAAACGACGCGTCGAGAAACTTTAGAAGCGAATCGGGCGTTTCCAAGAACGACCAAATCGAAACGGCGTCGGCGACGACCTCGTCGTCGCGACGTCGTTCGACGCGATTTATCCAAGCGTCGATCTGTAAGTCGCGCGGCGCCAAGCGATCGACGACGACCGCCTTCATCCGTTCGAACGCTTCTTGCGACTCGGCGTCGTCCGGAATATTCGCCCAAGGCGCGAAATCGAGCTTGAACCCGTAAGAACTGCAAAGGCGGAAATAGTCGCTCCAAAAAGGCTCGACCTCGAAACCGCAACGTTGAACGAGCGTTTTCGTTTCGCGAATCCAAACGGTCGAATTGTCGGCGACTCGTTTAAATCCTTGCGGTTCCAGATGTTGCGCGAGAATTTCCGGAAGGCGGCGCAAATACTCGGCGGCGTCGTCTAGGCGTCTTTTCGCGTTAACCGCCGTCGCTTCGCAAGGGGACGCCGCGTCTTCTAAGAGACTGCGAACGATTTCCGGCTTCGAACATAACGCAAGCGATTCCGGTATTTGCGTCGAAGTCGGCGAGATTTGCGCAAGCGGCGTTCCTTGTTGCGCGAGCGTTTTTTCGAGCGACAAAAGCCCGACGCGCGCCGCTTCCGCTCGCATAATATACCAATCGCGGTCGTCGTCCTTCGACTCCTCGATAAGTTCGCGCAACAACGACGCCGCGTCGCTAATTTGCCCGGCTTGGAAACGCAACGTCGCAAGATAATAGAGGTTCCAGTTGGGGTCTTCGGCGATCGCATTGCGTTTATGGACTTCGCCGGAGTCGACGGCGCGCAGGACGTCGGACGTTTCGCGGAAACGCTCGAAAAAGGGAAGGACTTCGTCGCTAAGCGCTTTATCGATTTCGGTTAGCGCCGTTTCGAACTCTTCGTCGTTCGTCGGGATATACCAACTGCGTTGCTTATGACCGTTCAACCTCCCTCTTGCGTAACTTTCCGTTTCATACTCTCGCCAACGGTCGATAATTCCTTGCGTTTCGGCTTCTTGCGGCGTGTTTGCCCAAATGGAAAAATCGGGTTTCAGCGCGTAAGCCCAGTGGATTAAAAAGCCGTAGCCGTTGTGAAACGAAAACCAACAATAATGGCGGAGCGTTTCGGTTTCGCGGCGCCAATCGGTCGCGGAAGAATTTGTTTTGGCAAACCCTTTTGGCGCAAGGAGTTCCTTGACTTTTTCTCGGAACCGCTTTTTGAGTTCCTTCTTGTAGCGCTCCAATATTTTTTTCTCGTCGGACGTCGGGTAAAAGAGAATGCGACGTCGTTCGACTTCTTTTTGCCGTTCATCGGACGCCGCGTCGCGTTGCGCTTCCGACGTCGGGCGTTTCGCTTCCTCGGCCTTGAGCGATTCGAGGGCTTTAAGCGCTCTGCTTGCAACGACTTCGTAAGGCGACGCGGCGTTTTCGAGGAGACGATAAACTTGGTTTCGGTTCGAATAATTGGCGAGTTCCGGCGGAATTTCGAGGTCGCGCCAGCGGCGTTTCGGACGCGGCGGCGTCGGGCCCGGGCCCTTTTCTTCGATCGTTTTGCGAACGCTTAACGCGCCGATTTGCATCGCTTTAGCGTAAAGCCGCCAATAAGCTAGCGACGCCGTCCAAGAGTCGTCGGCGAGCGCTTTTTCCGCCGCAAGTTCAAGGTGCGTCGCCGCTTCCGCGTATTGACCGACTTGGAAACGAGCGCAGGCGAGATAAAGATCGGGGCTTAGCCCGTCGATAAAAAAATCCTCGGTGAAAAAATCCCGGACTTCGTCGCGGCTCGGTTGGACTCGCCGTTCGTAATCCCCGGCGTCGTAATCGCTTAAGACGATTCCCGGCTCGTGGAAACGTTGAAGAAACGGGACGACGTCGTAGCGTAACTGCGCTTCGACTCGCGCGAAAATTTTGTCGACGTCGGC
>JAZQAP010000564.1:0-8184 GCA_045545275.1 Thermoguttaceae bacterium
CGCCGCCGAACTTGTGAGCGCCCCAGTCGGCGAGGAAACCGGTGCAGTACTCGCCGTAATTGCGCCAACCGCCGCCGTAATTCCCCGAGCAACGTTCGCTGTTGAACGGCGCGACCGGCGCTTGACCTTGCCAACGATCCCAGTCGAGCCCTTCCGGAATCGGTTGTTCCGGCAAGTAGCAGTATTTCGGCGGGTTGCCGAGACCGCAGTTAACTTCCTTAACTTCCCCGATCGCGCCGCTTTGGAGAATCGGCGCCATGTAGCCGTAGTCTTCCATAACGCGTTGGCTGCCGCCGGTGCAGACGCGGTTGTATTTGCGAGCCGCTTTGACGATGAGACGCGATTCTTCGATCGTCAGCGTCAGCGGTTTTTCGCAGTAAATGTCTTTGCCCGCCATGCAGGTTTCGATCGCGATCTTCGTGTGCCAGTGGTCCGGCGTCGCGCAGACGATCACGTCGACGTCGTCGCGGTCGGCGAGCAAGTCTTCGTAACGATGGAATTTGGCGACGGCGTCGTTTTTATAATGGTTGTTGACGCGACCGGCGGCGCGGTCGACGCGTTCTTTCCAGCAATCGCAAACCGCGACGATTTGGTAATTCGAGTTGTGCAGGAAGCCGCCGAGCAACTCGCCCCCGCGGTTCCCGATCCCGACGAAAGCCGTCGTCAGTTTGTTGCTCGGGGCGACGCCGCCGTTGTAACCGAAAATGGAGCCCGGCAGGAAGAGCGGAGCGGAAATCGCGCTCGCCGACGCCGCCAAAAACTTGCGGCGATTGAGTTTCGTTTGCTTGTTTTTCATCGTCAAAACCTTTACCCTTTTTCGTTCGCGACGCGTCGAACGCTTCGCCCCTTCCGAACCGTCGAAGGTTCGAACCCGGCGAGCGCCGCGCAAAGCCCGACGTAAAAGGCGTTAAAAAAACGGATAAACGTTGCCGAAACGTCGCCGACGCGCTCTCGCTCGACCGTCGTTGAAAAGAGACGCGCCACAGTTCGCGCTTCAAGCGACATTCCGTTGAATACGTCCCATTATAATGCAACGCGCTCGCAAAAACAAGCCTCTTCCCGGCGATTTTTTCCCCTTTTTTTCGTTTTTTTCCTTTTTTTTGTTAGCCGACGTTAATCCCGTTTCCCTTTAGCGGACGCTAACCGTTTTTCCCCTAAACGTTCCGTCGACGCGCGACGCGTCCTCAAACGCTCGCTCGGCGTCAACCCGCGACAAATATCAAACATTCCAAAAGGCGTCCGCCCGTCGATTAGCGCTCAATTTTCAACGTTTTCAAAGACCTTGATTTTAACGCAAAAACCGGCGCCGCGAGGAGCGTTCGTCCGCCCCGTCGCGACGCCGGTTCTTCACGTTGTTTGCGTCGGCGCTTTCGGCGCTTCCGCCCTCTTATTCGCTCTTACTTCGCCGGTTTTTCGACGATTTTCATCGACTGCAGCCATTCGAGAACGCGGCTCGGGTACTTGCGAATCGGCGCGTCTTGCGGTTGGTTGCGGAACGCGTGGTCGGCCAAGGCGAAAATATGCAACTCCGCCGGAATATTCATTTTACGCAGTTTCAAGTAAACCGCGACCGAACCGGCGGGCGAGTAGCCGTCGCCGTCGCCGTGAACGAAGCACATCGGCGGCGTTTTGGCGTCGAACGCGAAGTCGGCGACGAGCGTCGCGTCGTTTCCGCGATTTTTGTTTTCGCCGTCGACGCCGTCGCTCAGCGCGTAAGCCGGGTAAATCGGAACCGCGAAGTTCAGGTGGCACGGCGTTTTATCAAGATCGTCGACCGGTTCGTAAGCCGGCGTTTGGCTCGTCGTCGCGGCCATCAGCGTCAGGTGTCCGCCCGCCGAGAAGCCCATCGCGCCGATTTTTTCCGGGTCGATTCCCCATTCGTCGGCTTTCGAACGGACGATTCGGATCGTTCGCTGGACGTCCTGCCAAGCGGCGCGGTGTTTTTCGACGCCCGGTCGACGCGGCGTCCGATAGCGCAACATCACGACCGCGACGCCGTTTTCGACGAAGAAATCGCGCGGCATAACGCCTTCGTAATCGTAAGCGACGCCGTTGTAAGCGCCGCCGCAGCAAATAATTAAGCAAGCGTCCGTTTTCGGCGCTTTCGGCGCCCAAAATTCGAGCGTCGGCGTGTAATACGGGCCGCCGTTTTCCTTGTATTGCTCCGCCTTATCCCCCGGCGGCGTCGACGGCCAAACGTTCAACGTTTCGAACCCGAACGCCGACGACGCGACCAACGCCGTCGCCAACGCCAACAATAACCGCGTTTGCGTCAAAAATCGCATTTTTCTTCTCCTTAAACCCAATGAAATCCAACGTTTTCGCCCGCCGCCCGGCTTCGACGCGCCGACGACGCCCGCGAACGCCTTTTATTATCGACGTCGGCGTTCAAATTGCAAGCCTCGTCGCGCAATTTTCTCGTTATTCTTTAGCGCCGTCGGCGTCCGACTCGCAACGTCGCGTCCCGTAAGCGGCGCGATACTTTTTCGGCGTCGTTCCGTACTCCGCCCTAAACGCTTTCCCGAAATGACTTTGGTCGAAAAAACCGGTTCGACTCGCCACCTGCGCCAACGTCAAATCGGTCGAAGTCAGAAGCCGCGCCGACGCTCGCAAGCGAATTTCCGCCAAGAAACGACTCGGCGTCATCCGGAAAACCGCCCGAAACCGACGCTCAAACTGACTCGTCGACAAAAACGCCAACTCCGCCAGCTCCCGCGTCTCGATTTTGCGCTCGTAATTGCTTAACATAAAATCAACGACGTCGCTTAAATCGTTATTTTGTTCCGACGGCGTTTTATCGAAACGGCGATAATTCCGCATCGCGCCGACGACGCCAAGAATCGGCGCCGCTTCGTTCGCCTCGCCGCGCCGCGTCCGTCCCCGCAAAGGCCATTTATTCGATAAAAACCAATCGATCGTTTTATTCGCGTTGCAAACGAGCCAAGGTCGGTCGACGATCGGCGTCCCGGTCGCGACGACCGTTTCGTCTTCGCGGCGGTAATCGAGCGCCAAATCGCGCGGGAAAAAGTCGAAATCGGTCTTGCCGACGATCTCGTCGAGCGTCGCCGCGCCGCATAACTCGACCAAAAACGCGTTCCCCCAAACGAAACGCCCGGCTCGATTTTTAACAAACAAACAGACGTTCGGCGTCGTTCCAAAAAGCGCCTCGAACGGAAACCCCGCCGCCAATTCGTTCATAAACGACTCCGTTTCAGTCGTTTCGCGCTCAACCTTACAACTCATTAAGCCTTCCCCCTTTTCTTCGCCGTCGACTCGACGCGCCGTTCGCTTCGTCCGACGCCGATATTTTACCAAAATTTGCGAAAAAAATACAAGACTTTTTTAAAAATTTTTAAGATAATGGACGCGTCGACCAAGATTTTCCTTGCATTTCGCTTGAAAATCTGGAAAATAGACCGCAACGTCGCCGCCGTCGACGAACGCGACGTTCAAAACGGAACGCTCCGCGCCCCGCGACGTTCGTCAAGCGGAGCGACTTTATCAAACGTTAATCGAACAATCAAAACGCCGCCCGAAACGCCGCGCTTCGATTTCCGTTCGTTTTCGTTTTTTTTTCAAAACCGACGCCGTTTCACCCCAAGGAGACCCCGCGATGAAACGTTTTTCGCGCCCCTCGTTTCCCCGTCGCAACGCCCTTGCTCGACTCGCCGACGCCCTTCGCTCCGCGTCGACGAGCGTTTCTCGAACGCTTTTCAACTTAACCGTCGGTTGCGCCGCGCTTGTCGCCGCCGGAAATTGCTTCGCCGACGAGCCGCAAACCGCCGCCCCAACGACGCCGCCGGAAGGTTGCGTCGCGCTCTTCGACGGCGAAACGCTGAACGGTTGGAAGGGCGACTCCAAGTTTTGGACGGTCGAAAACGGTTCCATCGTCGGACGCTCGACGCCGGAAACGCCGGTTCCGTACAGCGAATACCTCGTTTGGCAAGGGGAGCCGGTCGGCGACTTCGACCTTTACGCCGACTTCCGCGTTCACGCCGGGAACAGCGGGATCGAGTACCGCGCTTGGCTCGACCCGAAACGAAATTTCGGGCTAAACGGTTATCAAGCGGACATTAACCCCGGCGACATTATGGGCATTCTTTACGGCGAAGCGCTCGGCGAAATCATCGCTTGGCGCGGCCAGTCGGCCCGCTTCGCGCCGGACGGCAAAAAGACGATCGAACAATTCGGGAACGCCGCCGAAATCGCTAAGTCGATTAAAATGAACGGTTGGAACACTTATAAAATTGAAGCGCGCGGGAATCGTTTCGTTCAATACATCAACGGCGTTAAAACTTCGGAGCTGGTCGACGAACGCCCGAACGCGCCGAAAACGGGTATTTTCGGCCTCCAAATTCACCCGGGCCCGCCGTCCCATTTCGAATACAAGAACATTTACTTGAAAAAACTTTAAACGCCGCGACCGTTGAAACGCCGCCCTTTACGTCGCGCCGCTTCCGTCGGTTCGCGACGTTTGCGACGTTCTCCCGGCTTGTTTCCCGCAAGCGTCGAACGCCGATTTCAACCGCTCGACGCGACGTTCGTCGCCGTTCGTTTCGACGCCGTTTTAGCGCCGTTTTGATTTTTCGAAAAACGCGCCAATTTCAGAAAACGCCGCGTTTTGATTTTTAAATTATCGCTCCAAAATTATCGTTTCAACTAAGCAACTTTATCCCCGTTATTATTGAATCGAGGTTACTATGCAACTGACTCGAAGAACTTTGTTGAAATCGACCGCCGTCGCCGCCCCTCTCCTCGTCGCCGGTCGCGTCCTCGGCCTCGACGCGCAAACCGCTCCGAGCGAACGCGTTAGAATCGGCGTCGTCGGGCTCGGCGGTCGCGGGACGTACATCGCGAACGTCGTTTCCCAAGCGAAAGACTGCGAACTCGTCGCCGTTTGCGATATTTTCCAACCGCGCCTCGCTAATTATACGAAAAACCGCCCGCAACTCAAGGCTTACGACGACTTCCGCAAAATGATCGAAGCGGAAAAACTCGACGGCGTCTGCTGCCAAACGGCGACGCACCAACGCGCTTGGGTCGCGATTCACTCGATGCTTTGCGGGGCGCACGTTTACATCGAAAAGCCGATGGCGCTGACGATTAAAGAAGGCCGCGCGATGGCCGACGCCGCGAAAAAGCTCAAGAAAGTAACGCAAGTCGGGACGCAACAACGCTCGCTCCCGCTCTGCCGCTGGGCTTGCGACCAAATCGCAAACGGCGCGATCGGAAAAGTGAAAACGGTTCTCGTTCCGAACTTCGTCGGGCCGAACGTCGTTCCGGATCACGACCCGCGCTTCCAACTCGACCCGAAAGACTGCGAACCTTGGTGGGATATTTGGACGAACCAAGCGAAACTCCGCGCCTGCATTCCGGAAATTCAATACGGTTGGAGCAACTGGGGCGACTACGACGCCGGCGGCCTCTGCTTCGGCGTCTCCGGTTGGGGAACGCACTCCTTCGACCAAATGCAAATGGCGATCGGCACTAGCCTTACGGGCCCGACGCAACTCATCTTGGAAGAGCCGTGTGAAATCCGCGACTCCGGCAAATTCACGAACCGCCCCTACTCCGAAGACGAAACCGGCGCCGATTATTACCATATGGCGAAGGTCGTCGGCCCGCGCGCTCGCGTGAAGGCGCTCTTCCCGAACGGCGTCGAAGCTCGTTTCGAACTCGACGGCGACCGCGGCCCGGGTCTCGGCTGCATCGTCGTCGGCGAAAAGGGCAAGCTCGAAATCAACCGTCACAAGATCGCGTCGAACCCGAAAGAGTTGGCCGCGTCGTTGCCGGAAGAAGCGAAAAACAAGCGCGACGAAACGATTTATCACGTCGAAAACTGGGCCGAGTGCATTAAGACCGGCGCGAAGTGCAACGCCGACGTCGAAATCGGCCAACGCTCGACGACGATTTGCGAATTGATCAACATCGTCCGCGCGACGGCTCCGGTCGGCAAACCGATCTTCTGGGACGCCGAAAAAGAAGAATTCGGCAACCTGCCGGAAGGAAACGCGATGCTGTCGCGACCGCGCCGCGAAGGTTGGGAACTCCCGAAAGTTTGATCTTTTTGAAAAGCGCCCGCTAGTTTCGCGTTTGCGATTCGGCGGGCGAACTTTCCTTTATTCCCGACGCCGACCCGGTTTCGCGTTTTAACGTCGACGGTCGACGTCGCGGTTTTACGTCGCGACGCTCGCTCCGCGTTTGCGAACGCCTCCGGATCGGCGGCGGTCGGCGTCGCCCTTTAACGTCGCGACGTTCAACCAACAAACGACGCAACCCGTTATTTTAGGAGTTTTACCAATGCAAATCCGTTCGATAAACCGCCGCGATTTCCTGCAAACGACCGCCTTCGCCGCGCTCTCCGCCGTTTTTGCCGGTTCGGCGCGCGACCCGTTCGCCGCGCTCGCGCTCGCCGCCGAAGAACCGGCGCCGCTCGATCCGAATCTTGTCGCGATTTTCTCCGACATTCACGTTCGAGAGCCGGAGTCGTCGCAACAATCGTCGCGTTTTATTAAAAGCGTCGCGCAAGTTTTAGCGATGAATCCGCGTCCGGCGACGCTCCTGATTTACGGCGACGTCGCTTACGACGCCGGCAAACCCGAAGATTACAAGATTTTCCGTCGAATGGTCGAGCCGCTCGAAAAGGCCGGAATTCGTTGGGAAGTCGCGATGGGGAATCACGACCGCCTCGAAAATTATCGCGCCGTTTTTCCGGAGCGTTTCGAGAAGGCGCCGATTCTCGAAAACCGCTACATTAATATCGTCGAAACGCCGCGCGCCGACTTTATCCTGCTCGACTCGTACCTCAAGGGCGAAGTGCGCGGCGAAATCGACCCGGCGCAACGCGAATGGCTCGGCGAAACGCTGAAAAAATACGTCGACAAGCCGGTTTTCGTCGGCTGTCATCACCCGCTGTCCGAAACGCTGTTGACCGAAACGCTCCTCGCGTGTCCGAAATTCTCCGGCTACCTCTTCGGGCACTGGCACTGGTGGACGATCGAGACGCGCCAAAACGTTCCGACCGTTTGTTTTCCGTCGATCGGACACTGGGGCGATATGGGTTTCGTTACGCTCGACTTGACCGAAAAGAACGCGATTTTCACGCCGACGATCGACGCGTACCTCCTGCCGGGCTGGCACGATCGCAAGCCGGTCGAAGACGTTCAGGCGTACTTAGCGGCGCTAAACCGCAACGTCGCGACGCTTCCGTTGCGCTAAACGGCGTTCGTCCGGAGGCGGCGACGCCCGGAACCCCCGCCGCCGTCCGATTTCGCCGTCCGATTTCCGTTGCCGACGCGGCTTCGGCGCTTCGCGAGCGTCGGCCGTTCGCCCGGCGTCGGCGCGCGTTTTTCCTTGTCGACGCGACCTTGGAACGCGGCGACGCGAACGCCGCAAGCCGTTAATCGGCAAGCGTTAACAACGTTAAACAACCAAAACAAAAAGAGACGCGCCGCCCGTTTGTCGTTCGCCGCGTCTCTTTTTCGTTCGCCGTCTACTTGGGAAGCATATCGCCGCCTCGTTCCGTCTCGTTGTCGGACGCCGCGCGTTTTCTCTTGTCGACGCGACCTTAGAACGCGTCGACGCGAACGCCGCAAGTCGTTAATCGGCAAGCGTTAACAACGTTAAACGACCAAAACAAAAAGAGACGCGCCGCCGGTTTCCCGTTCGCCGCGTCTCCTTTCGTTCGCCGTTTACGTCGCCGTTGATTTTCGAGACAGGTTTCCGTCTCGTTTCGGCTCGTTCAAATTCCGTTTCGTTCGGACGTCGCCCGTTCAAACGGGCGCGTTTACGCGAAGAGCGCGCGCATCTTTTCCAAGCCGACTTTCGCTTGTTCGAGCGGACTCATCTCCTTGCGATAATTCGGGTTGAAGAGTTCGAGCGACAGCGCGCCGTCGAACCCGTTCGCGAAGAGCGTCGCCAAAATTTCGCGAAGCGGCGCGACGCCGTCTCCCGGGAAGACGCGATCGGAGTCGTTCAACTTTTCGCGCTCCGGCGTTCCCGGGTAGTCGTTCATATGGAAAATCGGCTGCGCTTTTCCGGCGACTAAGTTCAAGCTAGCGAACGAGTTGCCGCCGCGGTACAGGTGATAGGCGTCGAGCAAAAGCGCGGCGTCGGAACGCCCCGTGTCGGCGCAAATCGCCAGCGCGTCGGACAATTTCCCGAGCGTCGCGGAGGCGCCCCAAA
>JAZQAP010000565.1:0-4380 GCA_045545275.1 Thermoguttaceae bacterium
CGTGGTCGAGCGTCCCGCCGCGCGCGACGTCGAACGACTGATAAACGACGACTTCGCGTACGACGCCGCCCGCGTAACTCGTGTAACCGGCGACGCTTCCGCCTCCGCCGGTGAAAATCACCGGAAAGCGCGTCCACGTTCGCGGCGCTCCGTAACGTTCGGTCAGTCGCTCGATAATCGCGTCGCATTCGGCGCCGATCTTGTCGGCGTTCGCTCCGGAAACCTTAACCCATTGCGACGCATAGCTTTCCGTTTGCGTTTTATCGCTCGCGACCGTCGCCGCATCGCAAGTCGTCGGGGTCGCGGTCTCCTCCGCTTGAACGGGCCCGACCGCTGCGAGCGTCGCAAAAATCGCTCCCGCTAAAAAACTCGCGTTTTTCATCGTTCCTCCGCAAATATTTGTTAAACGTCGCTTTAATATCGCTTCGGACGGAGAAAATATTCGTTTTTTTAGCAAAAATCGCAGAAAAACATTTAAAACCTATTGCAATCTGCTTGAAATAAAGTGTATTATATTTTGTCGGGGAGAGGAAGAACTTCCTTTCTCTTCGGCGACTAGTTTCACCTCCAGAATAGGAGACAAACAATGATTCGCACTAAGATTATCTATCGCGTTTACGGGCCCAAAGGCAAAGCGATCTTGGCGACGACCAAGCGCAACGAAGCCTATAAGGCTATGCCCGACGGCAGGGCGCTTTTTAAGAGCCTCGTCGCTCGTCTGACGTTTGATTCGAGAACCGCTCGAAATCAAGCTGACGAAACGGCTGACCAAGTAGCGCGGTCGATAACCCCGAAAGTCCCGTCGCTCGCAAGGGCGGCGGGGCGATTTTGATAAAAATAAACGGAGGCAAACGATGGGAATACGCGAATTGGGGCAAATTTACGGTCCGAAGTGCAAAAACCGCGTTATTTTACGTCGAGCGATCAGCGCGGAACTGCCCGGCGGCGCGGAACTGTGCGGCTTGGTCGACGAGCTTTATCGCGCAAAGGTTAAAAACCCGGCGTTCGAACCGTATTGGGAACGCGCCGTCGCGACGCTCGACAAAATGAAGGACGAAATTGCGCGACGATACGATTTTAAAACGGCGAAAAAAGAGGAAAGCCAAGATGGAAACGAGAAAGAAAACGGGTAGTTTCACTGTCGAAGATATGCTCGCCGACCAAATGTTGCGCGACCCCGATTTCGAAGCCGCCGACGAGGAATTGCTCGCTTGGCGCGACGCGGAAGTTTCGAAATTGCGCGCCAAAGCCGCCAAACGTCGCGCCGGACGTAAACCGAAACCGGAGAGCGAACGTCGGACGATTCGCTTTTCCGTTTGCTTCAACGCCGGCGAATACCGCCGCGTCGAGGCGTTCGTCGGTTCGCGCGAAACCGGCGAAGTCTTGCGCGAACTGATTTTAAGCGCGCTTCCGCCGGAAGAAACCGCCGAATAGCGCGACAAGCCGCGTCGATTGGCGCGGCGTTTTTACGTCGTCGCCCGACGCGCTCGTACTTCTGCGGCGATTGCGTCGTCCGGAAACGGTTCGCCGTTTGCGTCGCCGATCGTCATAACGGAGCGTTCGACGGCGACGCTCCATCGCGCTTCCAAGTTGCGGCGTCCCGCGTCGAAAAGCGCTTCAATCCACGGCGCCGTCCAACCGTCGAGCGTCGCTTTTACCTCTTCGACCGTCGGCGTGAACGCGTAATCCGACGGGTCGAGCGAGTCGCCGTTGCGGTACGTTCCCGCGCCGGTCGAATCGAAAATTATTTGCGCTCGCGCCGTTCCGACGATTCGCGCGTCCGCGAATCGAACGCCGTCGGCGAAAATCTCTTGCGACGTAAACAAAGGCGTTTCTTCAACTTGCAAAAGGGCGTTAGTAACGTGAACACGATTGAACTCAACCGTTTTCGAGCCGAATTTCACGCTCATCGTTTCGGGCGGCGCTCGATAAACCGACGAACCGGCCTCAAACGGCGGCAAGGCGTCGGAGTCGAGTTCAAAATCGGTCGTTACCGTCGGCGTCGACGTTTCAACGGTCGCCAAGCCAAGCGGAAACGCCGAAGAGTCGGAAGTCCCGACGCGAAAAGCGCTTGCGGCGAGCGGGATTTCGAAACGCCGCGTCGCCGTCGTCGTATGTCGCAAATAAAATTTCAGATTTTGCGTCCGCATTGTAAGCGCCGACGTTGTTTCGACGTCGCCCCAAGCCGCGCCCTCGACGTCGCCGCCAACGACGTTTTCGAACGTCGCTCGGTAAGTTCGCCAACGTCGCTCCGGTTCCGCGCCGCGTTTCCACACGCCGTTTTCCGCCGTAAACCCTCGCCGAAAAACAACTAACGAATCCGCCGCGTCGAGGCAATGCGACCAAACGCCGCCGCGGAGAAAAGCGTCGGTTTGCCGATGCGGAATTTCCCCGCGCTTGTACGGCGAATTGACATAACCTTCTTGAAGTTCCTCGACGATTTCGCCCGACGCAAACATTCCCTCTTCCGGCGCGAACGGTCGCGACGCCGGAACGCCGACGCCGTATAGCGCTTGATTCCCGGCCATATCGATTTCGCGCAACAGCTCGACGTCGGCGTCGGACGTCGTAAACGTCCCGCAAAACGTCGTTTCCGGCTGGAGTCGCCAATCGCAACAACGTTGCCCGAGCCCGAACATCGTAATCGGTTGGCGACGCGATTTCGCTTCGCTCATTGCGGACACTCCGCGTTCAAAAGGTAAATCGCGCCTTCAACCGTTTTAACGACAAGTATTTGCGTTCCCTCCGCAAGTAAATCGTTTTCCCGCGACAACGGAGAAAGCGCGACGGCGGAAACGGTCGCGCCCGCCGTTCGGTCGTAATAACTGATTGAAATTTCGGCGTTTCGAGAACCGTTTTGCGTCCAAGGTTCGGCGACGGTCGCGAAAAAAATCTCCGGAACCTTTATTTCTCTCTCCTTTTTGGGCGGCATTTCTGCAAACGCTGGTTTCCGAACGATTTGCGTCGACCGATACTTCTTCGCCGTACCCGCCTTGACGATTTCGCGGGCCGCGTCTTCCGTCAACACGAACGAGCGCATTTTCACTTTCCTTTCGCTCAAATTACTCTTCTTCGTCGACGACTTCCCACTCCGCCGCGCCGGTCGTCGGCAAGCGTAAACCCGAAAAACTCGCCGGTTGGAACGGGCTCCCGATTCGATACGTCATCACTTGACGCCCTGTCGCGTCGAGCGGCGAAACGGAAGTTCCATCGAGCGACAACGCGACGTTTTCCGACAACGCTTCGCCGTCGGTCGCGCCCGAACCCAAGTACTGATAATACGTTCCGAACCGCGGCGCCAACGTCCCGGGATCGGTCCAACGCCAAACGCGATACAACGCGCCGCCGACGTTCACGTGCGTCCCGACGTTCAAAAACCGTTGGTCGAACGTTCGCGGGTCGGCCAAAAATTCCGCGTCTACCCGCCAATATTTCCAAACAATCTTCGTAACCGTTCCGTTTACGTCGGTTATCTCGTCGTCGGTCGTGCAAAACGTTCGGTCGAGCTTTTCGATTTTCAGTTCGCGCGGTCCGAACGTCATTCCGCAAACCGTTATCGTCGAAGCGTTTACTTTCCCGACCGCCCGCCAAAAACGCGACGCTTCGACCTCCGCCGGCAAGTTGTACGAAAACGAAAAGGAAAAGAGCGAACGCGTTGCCGAGCCCTCCAACATCACTCCGGCGGTGTTGACGAAATCCCTTGCGACGCCGTCGTTTACGCCGTTCGGAAAAATCGGGTCGCCGACGCCCGGGTAAAATTGCGCGGTCGATTCCTCGACAAGCGACGCGCCGTCGCGGTAATTATACGGCGACAATTCCCAAGGCGGCGTCGGCCCTTTCGCTCGCGTAAGCGTCGACAGCGTCATCGTTTCCGCAATTTGCAAACCGCCGTCGCGCAACGGCGGGCGCCGGTCGACCGAAATCGAATCAATCGAATAATAATAGGAGTAAATTCCGCGTCGAAAAACGACCGTTCCGCCCTGCTTTTTGCGCGTCGCAAGGAACGCGTCGACGTCGTCCGCCGAGTCGAGCCGATAAATCGTTTCGACCGTTTTTTTTCGCTTTTTTTCGACCGAACCGCTTTTGAACGTCGGCCCGTGAAGCAGTTTGTAACCCATTTTACCAACCCATTTTAAGCTCGAAACCGCTCGACTGCGCCGTCAAAAATTCCGCCATTTTCGTCCGCAACTCCTCGACGTATTTCTCGATGTTCTCGACCGTCTTTTCGCGATTTTTTTGCCCGGAATCCCAAACCCGCGACGCGACCCGAAACGCCTCCGACGACCCCGCCGCGACCGCCTTTTGCCCTTCAACCGGCCCGCGCGCCTCCTTTTCGACCTTCGATTGTTCTAAAAGTCGTTCCCGCAACGGTTTCGTTTG
>JAZQAP010000566.1:0-11010 GCA_045545275.1 Thermoguttaceae bacterium
GTCGGCTTTCGTCCATTGACGTTTGTTCATCGACGTCGTGAGGTGGCCGTTGAGGTAAACTTGAATCGTCGGGCCCATGCAGACGACCGTCATACGGTTCCATTCGCCCGGCGCTTTGCAGACGTTGAACATCGGAGCGCAACGACCGTAAACCGCGCCGCAATCGCTCATGTCGACTTTACGACCGAACGAGTCGAAGATTTGAACTTCAAACGAATTCGGAATCCAGTTCGCTTTGTCGGTGCATTGGATGACGATGCCGCTGTTCGCGCCTTTCGTCGTTTTGAATTCGAAGTCGAGCATGAAGTTCTCGTACTTTTCTTTCGCCCAAATCGCGTTGTCCTTCGTCGCCTTCATGACGCCTTCGTCGTCGATCGACCAAATAGCCGGATCGTATTCGGCGTTTTCGAGTTTATCGCCGAAGAGCGAGACCCAACCTTCGCCTTCCGCTTTCGGTTGCGTCATCGGAGCGATTTTCGCGTTGCGGATTTTCATCGGCGAATTGCCGTGCAGACCTTGGAAACCGATGTACCCGAGCGGCTCGAACGACGCGAGCGAACGACCGTGGAACTTCCCTTCGATATCCGTGCCGGCCGGGCTCTTCTTGTTATCCGTCCATTCGGCGGTGTTAATGCGGTTGATCACTTCGCCGTTGAGTTGAACGGTGATCATGCGACCGAAGCACATAACGCGCATTTTGTTCCATTCGCCCGGTTTTTTCGTAACGTTTTTGCTCGGCGCTTGGAAACCGTAGAACGAACCGCAAGAGTGGTAATTCGGTTCTTGACCGGCGTCGTCGAGGAGTTGGATTTCGATCGTGTTCGGAATCCAGTTGCCCTTGTCGGAGCATTGAATCAGGAAACCGCCGTTGGTGTGTTCGGAGAGGTTGAATTCAAATTCGCAAACGAACGAGGAGTATTTTTCCTTCGTCCAGATGACGGCGTCTTTCGTCGCGACGAGTTCGCCTTCGTCGTTGAACGACCAAACGCCTTCCGGGAAGTCGCCGTTTTCGAGTTTTTCGCCGAAGAGCGGAACCATTTCGGCGCCGCGCCCCATCATCGGGCCGAAACCGAAGCCGCGCGGGCCGCGTTCGCCGCGTTGAGCGCGAGGGCCGCGTTGAGCGTTATCGCCTTGCGGGCCGTCTTGAGCCGGTTGAGCGCAAGCGACCGAACCGCAAACGAGGAGCGCCGCCATCAGAGAAGACAACGTTTTTTTCATCGAGACAATCCTTTCATAAAATCCGATGAGTCGCGAGAGCGCCGCGCGTCGACGCTCCCCAAAAACCGCCGCCCCTTCGACCAACGAAAGAAAAACGGCGAGTATTTTCTTTATTTTAACACAACGACGGCTAAATCGCAAAGGCCGTCGACGCTATTTTAACGTTTTTAACGAAAAAAAGTTCCGCATTTCGTTAAAACTCATTTTTCTTCCCCCGTCCGCCTATTTTAGCCTCCGCGTTCTTCAAAACGAAGCGCGCCAATTTGCGCCCCGGCGAACTCAACGGGTAAGCGTCCAATTCGGCGAGCGGAACCCAGCGCGCTTCCGCCGCGACGCGCCCCGATTCCGGCTTTTCTCGCTTTTTCGCGACTTTCGAGCGTCGAGGCGGCGGAAGCGCAACTTGCGGCGCCGCGTCGTTTTCGAGCCCGTCGAAAAGCGTTTTTTCGCGTCGCGTCGACGGCGAAATCGGCGCCGCTCCGGCGAGTCGGCAAAAACGGAGCGTTATCTTAAACCGCGTCGCGGCGTGTTTTACCGTGCACGCGACGTTTCCCGGTCGGCGGTCGAGCGGCGGCGCGCCGACTTCCTCTTCGAGAAAACGCTGCAATCTGTCGCAAAGTTCGACGTCGGCGGCGAAATCGAGCGCGTCGCGAAACGCTTCGTTCGTTATTTCGAAACGCGGAAAATCCCAAAGCCCGGCCCAAAGCGCGTTTTCCGGACGGCGAATTAGCAAAACGTCGGTTGGGTCTCCCTCGCCGCAAGTCGAACCGTCGCAACGTTTGCCGACGCGTTCGCAAGCGCCGAACAAATCGCGACGCTCGATCCAAAACGCGACGTCGGTTCGCGGAACCGTCTCCGTTTTCCTCTTCAAAACGGGAACGACGTCTTGTAGATCGCGGCGCCAACTTTCGCAAAATTCGGCGAGCGGGCAAGCGTCGCATTTCGGCGACGTCGGCGAGCAAACCAAGCGGCCTAAGTCGGTCAACGCGCCGTTTAAACGCCGGTAAACGTTCGGTTTGCGACTTTTCCAGGATTCGAGCGGAAGCCAATCTTCGGCGGCGCGCCAAAGGATTTTTTGCGCCGCCGCGGTCGTCGTTTCGAGCCGCAAGCCCAAGAGCCGAGCGTGCAGGCGCGTCGTGTTCGCCTCCAAAATCGGCGCTCTGTCGTCGAACCCGAACGAAAGAATCGCTCCGGCGCAGTACCGCCCGACGCCGGGAAGCGACAAGACGTCCTCAAACCGCGCCGGAACGTCGCCGCCGAACCGCTCGACGATTTCAATCGCCGCCGCCCGCAAGGAACGCGCTCTCCGATAATAACCCAAACCTTCCCAATACTTTAAGACGGTCGTTTCGTCCGCTTCGGCGAGCGCGGTCGCGTTCGGGAAACGGTCGAGAAAGCGCGAAAAATAGCCTTCGACCGTTTGCGTCGTCGTCTGCTGGAGCATAATCTCGCTGACCCAAACGCGATACGGCGTCGGCTCCGAACGCCAAGGAAACGTTCGACCGTTCGCGTCGAACCAACGCAAAAGAGCGGTTCGCGCTCGTTCGAAGTCGAACGCCGACAAGACGTTAAACGCTTCCGTCGACGCGGCGCTCGTCTCCGCGTCGAGCGGCTTTCTAGTCGTTCGTTGCAAACGCTTCTCCTAACGCAATTTAGCGAAATACTCAACGACGAAACATCTTCATTTGGCGCAAACCGCGCTCGACGTCCGCTTTTTTGAGCGCTTGGCGTTTGTCGTAATTTTGCTTCCCGCGGCAAAGACCGACGAGCAACTTCGCGCGCCCGTTTTTGAAGTAAAGTTTGAGCGGAACAAGGGTTAAGCCCTTTTCGAGCGCCCGTTTCGCGAACCGTTCGATTTCGCGGCGGTGCAGCAGCAACTTGCGGTCGCGCTTGCGTTTATGGTTGAATCGGTTCGCGTCGATATACTCCGGAATATCGCAGTTGACGAGAAAGACTTCGTCCTTTTTGACCCGCGCGTAACACTCGGCGAGAGAAACGGTTCCGCACCGCAAACTCTTCACTTCGCTCCCGACCAACTCGATCCCGCATTCGAGCGACTCCAAGACGTCGTAATCGTGTCGCGCTTTGCGGTTTTCGCTGACGACGCGTTCGATTCCGTCGTCCTCTTTCTTTGTTTTCTTATTTTTCGCCATCTCTGTTCGTTTGTTGTTTTATCGAAAAGAACGCGGAAGCGTTCCCCCGCGTTTCGTTTTTAAACCTTGCCGTTAATAAGGTTTCATCCAACCCCAATTAACGGCGATATCGTAAAGCCAAGGCGCGACCCAAGGGTTCCAAGTCGGAAACGCCGCCGACGCCGCCGACCAAAAGAGCGCCGCCAACGCGACGCCGCGCAACAGGCGCGATTTCGACGCCTTGTCGACGATCGGCAAAAGCGCCGGAACGAAGAGCGGAACCAACGGGAAGAACCAACGCGACCAACACGACATCCCGCCGTAATTGCGGTCGCCTTGGTCGCGCGTCAAAAAGAACGCGAAAAAGACGACCGTCAACGTCAACGCGCCGACGCCGAACGCTCGCAAGCCTTTGTCGTCTTTCGTCTTAAACGCCCAAACGCAAAGTCCCCAAACGCTCAAAATCCAAATCGGAGTCAACGAGAAAACGCCGCGCGAACCGACGGTCGAGTGAAACGCGTACCGCAAAATCGACGGTTCGCCGCGGTCGATTCCGGTTCGGTTCGCCCAATGACTCAAGCGAGCGTATTTCGCTTCGCGCGGACGACCGGCCGGATAGTAATTATAGTAATACCAGTCTTTTGCGTCAAACAACGTTTTCGGGTCGACGCCGTTTTTCTCCGCCTCCGCTTGCATCGCCATGTGGTCGCGCTTGCAGGAATACGCGGGCATAATCGAGTTGTGCGCGATATAATTCGTCGCGATAAACGCCGCCGCGACGACGAGCCCCGCCGGAATCGCGACGAAGATCGTTTTCAGCGGACGTTTTACGAGCAGAACGCCGCAAAGCCCCGTCGCGAACGCCAACGCCGGCAAGTCGCAAGCGACGGAAAACGCGCCGAAAAAGCCGGCGAGCGCGAAATAAACCGGATTCTTTTTTCCGTCGCGCAAAATTTTGAACGCCGCCCAAAGCGCGATCGAAATCGACGCAAAGCCCGGCAAATGGTTGTTTAACGTCGGAACAAACGTCAGCGCGAACGTCCCGAACGTCGCCGCCGCGACCGCGTACATTCGGCCCCAGTCGGTTTTGCCGACCGATTCGATAATCGACGCCAAGCAGAAAAACGCGATTCCGAGCGGTATCAGTTGGTAAATAACGAGTAAAATTCGCGTCGTTTCGAACGGACGCTTCGCAAGCGACAACCCGAAACAGCGGTTCAGAATCCAGTACGGCCCCGCCATAACCGTCGGCAGGAGCGTCGGTTTGCTCGAATAAATATAGCCGGACGCCGGGTTCGACGGGTCGTAAATTTCGTCCGGAAGCCCGTGTTTCACGACGTCGATCGAATCCCAACCGGGCGTTTCCCAAGCCTTATCGATCGCGTACGGAACGAGTTCTTTGCGGTACGACTGCGGCAGCTTCCTGCAATTCTTATTTTCAAAACGCTCCGGGCAAGGACTCGCGCAGTTGCGTAAAACCTCGCCGGGCGCAAACTTAGAAGCAAATTCTTCATCCGACGTCGCGGCGCGTATCGCGGGCGGATACGACGACTTCGCCGCGAGACGCGCCGCCTCCGCTTCCTTTTTTTCGTCTTGCGAATACTTCGAATACGTCGGAACATAACGGTAAACGCGAGCTTCCGGCTCGACGAGCGCGCGAATCGTCAACCAACGGCTGCGGTCGTTCGCGCTCAACGTCGGGCGGGCCTTGGCGGCGTCGCGCAACGCGGCGGCGTAAACGCGTTTCATCTCGGCTTCGAGACGCTCGCCGGAAACGCCCTTTTCGCGCAACTCTTTTTCTTTGTTTTGCAACGTTTTCGGGATTTGCGCCAAGCGGTTGTTTTGAATCGCGCGATCCGGAAGCGAATCGACGGCGACGATTTTGCCGAACCCGACGCCGAGCGCGAGAAAAATCAAAACGGCGTAAATCGACCGCCGCGTCGCGCGCCGTTCCTCGGCGTCGGCGAGCGTCGAAGTCGAATTTTGCGCGGCGTTGGAAGCGTCGAGCGCGTCGACGCGAGTCGTTTCGTCGGTCATCGTCCTTCTCCTTTTTGTTTAATCTCGCTATTTTAACATTTTTAAGTCCGTTCGTCCTGAACGGCGCGTTTCAATAAACCACCTAAACCGCCTATTTTAAATTTTAACGACCGCGAATCCAAGTTTGTTGCGTTCGACGCGGGGCGGACGGCGCGGGCGCGGTCGGCGCGACGGTCGTTTCCGCTCCGGTCGGCGTTTCGATTAAACCGGGCGACAACGCGGCGTTCGGGTCGGCGAAACCGGCGCTTTCGTCCGAAAAGAGCGTCGTTTGAACCGGGGCGAGGGTCGTCGCGGTTCCTCCGCCGCCGAGTCCGCCCCCGGTCAAACCGCCGACGGTCGCGGAGCCGAGCCCGTTCGGGTCGGGGCCCAACGCCGGGTCGCCGACGGTCGCGGTTCCGGCGAATTCTTCCGTCGCGCCGACCGGTTCGCCGAAAACGCCCCCTTCCGCGTCGAGCGCGGCGGCCAATTCGGAATCGAGCGCGCTCGACGGCGGCCCGATTTCCCGCGTTCTTAATCGACGTTGCGTCGCCGCTCGTTGCGTCGCGCCGCGACCGACCGCCGCCCGCGTCGCCGCCGTTCGGTCGACGCCTTCCCGGGTCGCCGCCGACCGATTCGCCGTTCCGCGCGTCGCCGCCGTCCGTTCCGTCGCGCCGCGACTCGCCGCCGTTCGCTCGTTAAATTCGCGTCGATTCGGCGTTCGACGACGCGCTTCGCGCGCCGTTCCGGTCGCGTAAGGGTTCGCTCCCGGCGTTCGCGGGCCGGAAAAACCGGGCGTTCGAGGCCCGCCGCGACCGCCGACCGCGACCGCGCCTTGTCGAACCGTCGTCGGTCGGCGCCGCTCGACCGTTCGAGCGCGTCCCGACGGCGTCGTCGGCAAATAAACGACCAACTCGAAAACTTGCGGCTGCGAAAGTCCGAGTTCCGCCGCCATTCCTTCGAGCGTTACGTAACTTCCGTCGTTCGCGTAATCGACGCAAATCCCCTTATCGTTAAAAGTCGCCAACGCGAACGAATTCGACGCGGCGGTCGCGCCGAGTCCGAGTTCGTTCGCCAACGCGTCGGCAAACGACGTTCCGCCGAGTCCGCCGGTCAAATCGGTCGACGCGGGATCGGCGCCAAGCGACGCGTCGTCCGCGTTCGACGCGAAACCGCCGGAAAGTCCGCCGCCCAAATCGCTCGACAAAGCGTTCGAACCGAGTTCGCCGTCCGCGTCCGCTTCCGTTCCGGTCGACGCGTTCGCGGCGCCCGCGTTCGTCGCGGTCGCGCCGGTCGTTTCGGCGAAAGCGGTCAACGGCGGCGCCGTTTGCGCGATTCGAATCGCGGCCAACGGTCGATAAGAATTGAAAACGTCGACGCCGGGCCCGTTCGACGCGGCGGCGGTCGGCGGCCCTCCGATTAGCGAGCCGGTCAGTTGACTCGTCAACGCGGTCGGGTCGGTCGCGTCGGCGTTCGACGCGTCGGCGGCGCTCGCGATCGCGCTCGGTTCCGGCGGAATCGGCAAATTGAAAAGGAGCGGCGACGCGCGGTAAAGGTCGACGTCGTCGAGCGGCGCGAGTTTCAAGTCGACTTTGATCGCGACCGGAAGCCCGCCTTTTTCGATGCTGTCCCAAGAATCGAGCCAATTTTCGCCGTCGAAATAGCGGAATCGGCAGTCGAGCGCTTCCGGCGCCCAAGTCGTTCCGTCGTCGGCGTCCATCGCGACCTGCGCCGCGGTCAACGGCAAACGGTCGAACGGATTTTCCGCTTCGGCGGTCGCGGTCGCGTCGGTCGCCGTCGCTTCGAGCGCGCCGGTTCCGTCGATAAAACCGTTTCCGGCCAACGTCGTTTGCGACGCGTCCGGCGGCGCGGAAAGAGAGCCGGTCAACGTCGAAACGGCGCGCCCCTCCTCCGCCGCCGCTTCGTATTCGCCGAACGGGTCGTCGACCGTCGCGACCTCCGCGCCCGGTATCGGCGTTTCAAAATCGAGTTCGCGCCGCGACAATCCAAACTTGCGCGTCAACGGTCGAACGGTCGTCGTTCCGTCGGCGCCGACAAAAATCCCGTCGGCGATCGTTCCGGTCGTTCCGTCGAACGTCGCGCCGTACTCGTCTTCCGCGCCGAACGTTCCGTCAAGCCCGGTCGCGGCGGCCGGGGTCGACAGCGAACCGGTCAACTCGCTTCCGCCGGTCTCCGCGTCGAGCGCCGCGTCAAGTTCGGCGGTCGCGGCGTTTTCCTCGCCGTCGAGCGGCTCTAACGCGTTGATTGGAACGAACTCGTAAAAAATCGTTTTCAGCTCCGGAACTTGGCGCGACTCCGCCGACTTCGACCCGCCCTCGGCGACGCGGCGGTTCTCCTCCGGCGTCGCGGTCGTCGCGAAAAGGTTCGGCTGAACGACGTCGATTTGCAACGAGCGCGAGTCGCCGCGAAGGCCGAAACGACGAATAAACCGGCGATTCGGGTCGTCCGCGACCGCTTGAATCGGGTCTTGAACGGCGGCGCCCAAGTCTTCGCTCAACATTTGAGAAATCGATCGCGCCAACTGCGCTCGACTAACGCGGCGTTCGGTCGTCGTGTAATTGCGCGAATAGAGGCTCGTTATCGCGCTCACCCCGGCGAGCAAAACCGCGATCAACGCCAACGCAAGCAAGATTTCCAAAAGAGTAAAACCGGCGCGCGAACGTCGGAAAAAGGGCGGACGCGGCGCGGCGGTCGGGCGATTCGTCGAGGTCATTGAGAATATCGTTCCGTTATTACTTTTGCGGTCGGCGCAACGCGGCGGGCGACCGACGCGACGCTTGCGGGGAGACGCGGTTTCCCCTTATATTAATAATATAACGAAAACGGCGAAAAAAACCAGTCGCGGCGGGAAAAAAGTCGCTCGACGCTCGCGGCGCGCGGGCTTGGCTTCGCTCGCCCAACGGCGACGGCGTTAAAACGGCGACGGCGGCGCGAACGTCGGCTCGTTTAAGTTTTGCGTCGCCGCGTCGAGTTCCGAAAACGGCGACGTCAACGAACCGGTTCCGGGCGCGCCTAAACCTCCGACGTTTCCTATTTCGCCCGAATTTCCAAAAGCGTCCAAAGCGCCGAAAGCGCCGTCGAGTTCGCCGAAAGCGTCGCCCGACGCGGAATCGAAACCGGTTAAACCGCCCGCGACGTTCCCTTCGACGCCGGAAGCGTTCGCGACGTTTGTCGCCCGAATATCCGCCGCGGTTCCGTCGACGGTCGAAAACGTTCCGTCGAGGTTGCGTCGAACCGTTTGCGTTCGAACGTCGGCGCGCCGGGCCCATTCCTTCAAGACGTATTGCCGCCCGCCTTCAAAAGAACGCCGCGAAATCGTCAGCGTCGGGTCGGTCGGGTGCGGCGTCTCGATGATTTCAAAACGCGTCGCGACAATCCGGATCGCGACAAGATTCGAAATCGGCCCGTCGAGCAGTTCGACCCGCGCCGCCCAGTTCGGCGTGTCGGGAAGCGGAACTTCGACGCCGATCGAAACGGTCGCGTCGCCGGCCAAAATCGCGTTCATTAAGTTTTGACAAGCGAGTTGGACGCCGGTTTCCTCCTCGACTTGAACCGCTTGACGCGCCGACGTCGTCGCAAGCGCGGCGACGAGCGAAAGCCCCATTATCAAAATCGCGAACGCGACGAGAATTTCGAGAAGGGTAAAACCGCCCCGATTTCCCCGTCGACGCAAAGCGCCCGTTTTATTTAAACCGTTCATTTTTCGCGGCGTCATCAAAACCCTCCGGCGTTCGTCGGGAAGACGTTTTCTTCGTCGGCGGCGTTCCCCGTCGTCGGCGACGTCGGCAAATTTTGCGGCGGAGCAAGGGGATCCGGCGTCGGCGTCGACGGCGACGGAACCGACGTTTCCGGAAGCGCGGTCGCGTCGGGCGTCGGAACGTCGAAGCGATACCCGGAACGCCGTCCGGTTCCGGTCGCGGCGTCGGCTTCGGTCGCGAGCGGGTCGAGTCCGACGTCGAAACCGCTCGTCGCTTCGCCGCTCGTTTCGGCTCCCGACGCGCCGGGATTCCAAACGGAGTCGACCGGAGAGCCGAGCGAACCGTCGGTCGGGACGCCGTCCAAGGCGCCGGTTCCGTCGGCGGCGAGCGGCGTTCCGTTCGGGTTGAGGGCGGCGTCGGCGAACGGATTCGCAAGTCGGAAAAGTTGCTCTTGCGTCAACGCGGACGCGGCGGGATCGGCTTCCGGCGGCAAGGTCGAGATCGCCGAAATCCGCGCGACGCCGGTCATTCCGCGAATCGCGATCTCGGAATAATAAGGTGCGTCGCCGACGCAAGCGATTCCGAAAACCGCCGACGAAACGCGCCCGTTCGGGTAAAAAACGATCGGCTCCGACCAAACGCTCGACGCGGCGGGGCTCGTCGGCGCGGCGCTCGGATCGAGACCAAGCGCGGCGTCGAGTTCTCCGCCGAGCGCGCCGTTTAAAGAAGCGGTCGCCGACGCTTCGTCGTCGAGTCGCGGAACGGCGAACGGCGAATCCTCCGATAATTCCGGAGGCGCGGAAAGGGAGCCGGTCAAGCGCGACTCGAACGTTCCGTCGCCGAGCGCGTCGTCGGTCGACTCCGCCTCCGTCCGTTCGAGCCCGGTCGAGCGGCGCGTTTTCAGGTTTAGCGGCGTCGACGCGGAAATCCGCATGAAGGTGAAAATAACGTCGCCGGAAGCGGCTTTGCGGAAAATCGCGCCGGTCGGAGCGACGCGCCAAGCGAGCGTCGTTCCGTTTTCGAGAAACGCTTTTTCTTCCGGATTCAGTTCGCGCCAAGGCGTCGCGTTCGCGAAGGTCGTCGCGCCGGTCGTCGGATCGATCGCGAACAACGCGTCGCCGCCGGACGTCGAGAACCCGGGATCGCCGAACGCGCCGGTCGACGCAAAATCGGTTCCAAGCGTCGGGTCGAACGCCGCCGCGCCGAGCCCGAGCGACGAATCGAGCCCCGCCCCGAAACCGTTCGCGGTTCCGAGACCGAGCGCCTCCATATCGGCCGCGACGTTCGCCGGGGAAAAGAGGTCGTCGGAGTAAATCGGCGGCGCGGCGCCGTCGGCGATCCCGTAAAGTCCGGCGTCGCTCGCAAGCCCGGCCGACTCGGTTCCGAACGCGGTTTCAGTCAACGATCCTCCGAGCGCGTCGGTCAAGTCGGTCGACTCGTTTTGACGGTAAATCGCTTCTTGCAGAGCGTCGAGAGGCGCGATCTCGTACACGCCGGAACCGGGCGCGTACCGAAAAATATACGGCGTTCCGGTTTGCATCGCCAAGAGGCGCGCTTTGTGCAAGTCGATTTGAATCTCGACGACGCCCGCCTTGAAACGCGACCGCGCCATCATTCGCTGGAACGACGCGACGCTAATCCCGGAAATAACCAGAATCAACGCCAAGACGATTAAGAGTTCGAGCAAAGTGAAAGCGCGTCGCATAAAAATCCGCGAAAACCGACGTTAACGAAAACCGCCGAAACGCCCGAAACCGACGATCGGCTTCGAACGTTTCGGGAAAACTTAGGAAGCGGTCGAGCCGACCGAAACCGGCTCGACGGAAAATCGGGCGATTAGAACATCGGCTGTTGTTGCATACCGCCCTGCGGCATACCGCCCTGTTGCATGCCGCCTTGCATGCCGCCCATGCCGCCGGTCATATCCATGC
>JAZQAP010000567.1:0-2116 GCA_045545275.1 Thermoguttaceae bacterium
CGGTTTCGTCGGGGCGGACGACGTCGCCGGGTTGGGCGTTGCGAATCGCTTCGGCGAGGCTCCCGGCGCCGGTCGACGCGTTCGACGTAAAGTAAACGACGGCCATCGGTTACGCCTCCAACGTTTCCGGGGCGACGGCGGTTTCGGCGATTGCGGCCGCGTCGGACGATGTCGCGTCGTTTCCGGATTCGGCGTTAACCGGCGTTTCGGCGTTTGCGTCGGTCGCAACTTCTTCGCTCGACGCGATTTCCGTCGACGTCGTTTCGTCGAACGTTTCCGGTTCGGCGACCTCCGGAAGCGGGGCGGGCGCGACTTTCGAGAGCGTCGCGTCGACGTCGAGACGAAGCGTTTCGTCGTTCGCAAGTTCGACCGCCGGAAAACGCGTCAAATAAGAACTTGTATTCGTCGCGCCGACGACTTCGAGCGTCGCGGTCAACGCGTTGCGTCCGGTTTCGATCTGCGCTTCGGTCGGGTTCCCTTCGACGATAGCGGCGTAAAGAACGGCGGTCGCGCCGCTCGGAACTTTCGCGACGGCGACGGTTTTCGTTTCAACGGGCGTTTTCATTATCGGCTTTTTTCGGGGGTTAGACGGTCGGGGCGGACGATTTCGACTTGCGAGACGTCGAGGCGGCGGCGTTTTGTTCGGCGTTGTACGCGGCGAGGCGGGCCGCGAACTCTTGCTCTCGGCGCGCGACCCCGGCGTTCCAAAGCGCGAGCGCGACGCGAACGACGACGCTTCCGAGGACGACGGCGCACGTCGCAAGCGTTAACAAACGAACGAGGCTCCAACCGGGCGGCGCGGCGATTTGCGGAACCGACGCGGTTTCGAGAACCGCGTCGAGTTTGCCGTCGAGCGTTTGCAAGTCGGTCGCGAGCGTCGTTGGAATCGCGGCGCTTAGCGCGCTTTCGAGCGCTTCGACGCGGCGCGTTTCCGCGTCGGCGAGGGCGGTTTGAACGGACGTTTCGAGCGCGGCGATTTGCGCGTCGAGCCGCGTCGCGAGCGTTTCGAGCGGCGCGGTCAACGCGGCGACGTCGAGCGACGGCGCGGGCGCGGCGGCCAACGCGTCGAGCTTGGCGTCGAGCGCGGCTTGCGTTCGGCGGAGTTCGTCGAGCGTCGCCAAGACGGCGCGGACTTGGCCGATCGGCGTTTCGACGTCGGAGCCGAACGGCGCGTCGCGCGATTCGCTTCGGGGCGGAACGACGTCGCGCGGCTCGAAAACGATCGGCTCGGTCGACGTCGCGGAAGCGGGATAAACGACGCGGATTTCGCCGGGCTTCGGAGCGGCCGACGACGTTTGAGAAGTCGGGGCGGTCGTCGAGGGCGGCGTCGATTTCGGCGCGTCGGCCCAAAGCGGCGCGAACGGAACGGCGAAGAGCGCCGCCGCGACGCCTGCGAGTTTCGTTTTTCTTGTCATTTTATCGACCCTCCAAGAGCGTTAATAGGTTCGGAAAAAAAGGAGGCCAAACGCCGCGAGGTCGTAAAAACGTCGGCGTTAACGGACGGCTTCGGTCGCTTCTCGGTCTTGACCGGCGTCGACGTATTCGAGCCAACGCGCGTTCAGTTCGTCGAGCGATTCGTATCCGTAATACGTTTTGAGCGCTTTGTTTACGTCGCGCGAACCGTTCGTTAAGTCGTCGACGAACGCGGCGAACCAACGCGAGCCGCCCCGCGCGATCAGGAAGTCGACGACCGAAAAGCCTTGATGGTAAACGAGAAGGCGGCCGTCGTAACCGTCGCGGCGGTAAAGGTCGCCGATCGGAACGAACTCGTCGCCGCGTCGGCGTTCGTAAACGGTTTTCCGGAGCGCGGCGCGGCGACGCCATTCGCTATTTTGCGCAAGTCCTTCGTTGAGAAGGAGGTTGAAATTCGAGTCGAGCCAATAGAAGAAAAAGGCGTGCGTCAGCTCGTGGTCGAGCGTCCCGCCGCGCGCGACGTCGAACGACTAAGTCGGAGGCCAAGCGGTCTTAGGAAGACAAAAGCTCCTGACAACTCCTTGGCTCACAGGACGACATGGCTACGATCCGACTTGGTTGAAATTCGAGCCGAGCCAATAGAAGAAAAAGGCGTGCGTCAGCTCGTGGTCGAGCGTCCCGCCGCGCGCGACGTCGAACGACT
>JAZQAP010000568.1:0-7264 GCA_045545275.1 Thermoguttaceae bacterium
ACGACGCCGTTTTCCAAGAGCGACGCGTGAAGCTCGACGTGCGCCAAGTCGCGGAAGAAGTATTCGTTCTTCACGGCGTAACCGCTAAAATCGTTAGCGTTCGACGCGTCGGCGCGGGAAATCCAAACGTCCGAATATGACTTCTTGATTTCTTGCGCGCCCGGGTGCGGCGTTCGGTCGGCCGCGACGACGCCGTTCATGCAGAAGTTTTGGTCGGTCGGAACGTCGACCGGGCCGAAATTACCGCCGTAACCGTAGTAAACTTCGTCGGTTTTCTCGATTTTCGTTTGATTGAAGTCGACGAAAAGCTCGAGACCGTCGCGGTTTTTGCGGTCGTAGTAGTTCGTCGCGACTTCCTCGGCGGAAAGAGCGCGGCTGTAAACGCGGGCCGTTTGGAGGAGCGCGCCGGCCAAACGGTTCGTGTGGTAGGAGTTGCGGTTCAACTCGACCGGGAACGGCGATTCGGCGATTTCTTCCGAACAGGCGGTTCGCGCGATTTCCTTGCCGTCGACGTAAACGATCAGGTTTTCGCTGTCGTACACGCCCGCGACGTCGTGCCACTTCTTGAGCCAACCGTCGACTTTGCCGGTCGCGGAGATCCAGCGGTCGCCGTTGTAAACGTAGAGTTGGACGCCGCCGTTTTGTTGTTTCAGCGCGTATTGATAGTCCGACTTGCCGACGTAAGTTCCTTCGGCGTCGGTATAAGGATAAACGGTCGCTTCGAGCGTGAAGGGCGTTTTGCCGACGAAGTTCAGCTTGTCGACGTTCGCAACCGCGCTCGACGGGTCGGCGTTTTTACCGGTTGGGAGGCCGGAAAGACCGCCGACGACGGCGTAACCTTTGAGCGCCAGTTTCGTTTTACGCGGCGAGGTTTCGACGCCTTTGAAAATCGTTCCGACTTCTTCCGGCGGCGCGACGAGACCGACGATTCCGATCGGGAGCTTGTTCGCGCTCAGGTCGGCGACTTCTTGTTTCGGAACGCGCATCGCGATCCCTTGGTCGACCCAGTCCCAAATGAAACCGCCTTGCAGGTGTTTTAGTTCGCGAATGGCGTCCCAATAGAGCTTGAAGTTGCCGTTGCTGTTTCCCATCGCGTGCGAGTATTCGCATTGGATGAGCGGGCGCTTGCCGTCGGCTTTCTTTTCCTCTTTCTTGGCGTAGTCGATTACGCCGGCGACCGACATGTACATCGGGCAGAAAATATCGGTGTTCCAGTCGAGTTGAGCGCGTTCGTACTGAACCGGGCGCGTCGGGTCGAATTCCTTCAACCATTTGTAGGTCGCGTGGAAGTTCGGGCCGTTTCCGGCTTCGTTCCCGAGCGACCAAACGACGATCGACGGGTGGTTGCGGTCGCGGAACGCCATTCGTTGGGTGCGGTTCATGTGCGCGGCGAGCCATTCCGGCGGGTTCGCGAGCGATTCTTTGCCGTAGCCCATCCCGTGCGATTCGATGTTCGCTTCGTCGACGACGTACAAACCGTATTTGTCGCAAAGTTCGTACCAGCGCGGGTCGTTCGGATAGTGCGACGTGCGAACCGCGTTGACGTTCAGCGACTTCATGACGCGGATATCTTGGAGCATTCCCTCTTCCGTAACGGCGTGGCCGCGGTACGCGTCGTGTTCGTGGCGGTTGACGCCCTTCAAGAGAATCGGCTTGTTGTTGACGAGGAGTTGACCGTCGGCGATTTCGACCTTGCGGAAACCGACTTTAAAACCGGCGTCGAGCGTCGTTTTGAAATCGGCGTCGTAAATCTTGAGGTTCGCCGGGTAGAGCCAAGGGGTCTCCGCCGACCAAAGATACGGCGCTTTCACCGGGATTTCGAACGCGATCGTTTTGAGTTCGCGACCTTTGAGTTCGAAGGAAACGTCGGCGCCTTCGTTCGGGGCCGCGCCGCCGATATGTTCGGCGATATTGACGTTCGTCGGGTTGTTCGCGTCGAGCGTCAGGACGGCGGTTCCGGTCTTTTTGTACGGCGTGTTGTTTTGGAGCGCGACCTCGACTTTGAGAACCGCTTCGGTCAGCTCGTCGTTTTTGAACTCCGTAACGACTTTCGTATCGGCGACCGCGACCGCCGGTTGGACGTAGCAGTAGACCGAGCGGAAAATCCCGCTGAGGCGGAAGAAGTCTTGGTCTTCGAGGAACGAACCGTCGGAGCGGCGGTAAACCTTCACCGCGATCGTGTTGCGTCCGGCGCGAATCGCTTTCGAAATATCGAACTCGACCGGCGTGCGAGCGTCTTTGCCCATCCCGATTTCTTCGCCGTTGACGTAAACGTAGAAGCAGGATTCGACGCCGCCGAAGTGCAGAATGATTTTCTTGTCGCGGGCGACGTCGGCTTGGTCGATTTCAAATTCGCGGCGGTAGAGGCCGACCCAGTTTTCCGCGTCCGGGACGTAGGGCGGCGTCCAAGGTTTCGGCCAAGGGTAGGGAATGTTCGTGTAGACCGGGTAACCGTAGCCTTCCATTTGGAAGTTCGACGGCACCGGGATCGTTTTCCACTCGACCATATCCGTGCCGAAGTCTTCCATCGAGAAGTTGAACGGAACGAGCGCCGGTTCTTCGACGAGTTTGAAGCGCCAGTCGCCGTCGAGCGAAATTTGTTTGTAGGCGGTCGCGGCGAAGGTCGAGCGCGGCGGGAGGTTGTTGATCCCGACGACTTCCGGATTCAGGCGATCCGGGAGCGGCTCGGACGGATTCTGCGCCGAAACGGTCGCCGACGTCGCGAGGACGAGCGCGAGCGCGGTCGCCGCTTTCCAAAAGCCGAAGCGTGTGATTTTCATAAGGAACTCCAAAAGGGGTCGCGGCTCGCGCGCCGACCGAACCGGACTTGCGCGTCGAGGCGAAGGGAAAGGGAACGCCGGATTAACGCCGCTCGACGGCGAAAGGTCGGAGCGATAACGGCGAAATTTGACGTTGTCTCAATAATTATCGACGCGGCGCGTCGTCGGCGAACGTCCGTTAACGCGAGGAACGACGAACGCCGTTTAACTAATTATACCGATTTTAACGCAAAACGCAACCGGCTTTTCGCAAACGCGCCGCTAAAAAGCCGAGCCGCCGACGTCGAATTTGTCGAGGTCGACGACGCTGTCGTCCAAATCGGGTTTCGCGGAGGGAAGGGCGTGCGTCGTCGTCGAGTCGACCGATTCGACGAGAAAATTAAGGCCCGCGAACGAAACTTCTTCGCCGAACGCGAGTTCGACCGGACGCTCGAGACGCTTGCCGCGGTAAAAAACGCCGTTGAGCGAACCGAGGTCGCGAGCCAACAGCCGCCGCCCCTCTTGGTAAAATTCGCAATGTTTGCGGCTAATCAACGGGTGAACGACGACGACGTCGCATTGACGACCGCGCCCGACGACGCAAGGAAGTTTGATCGGCTGCGAAAAATGACGCTTTTCGTCGTCGTAAATAGTGAGTCTGATTTCCATCGGAAGCTCCTGCTGCGCGCGGAACGAGGACGAGAAGACGAGAACGCTCCGGACGCGACGATTCGTAAGTATTAAAGTATAATATAACGAAGTTTCGACGAAAAATCAAGAAAACGGAGCCCGAGTTCCAAGAAAACCGCTCGAAAACGCGCTTTTGAGTGGGTTTTGAAACGGTTTTAGCGGTTGCGGCGATTTTAGCGGACGTTGGGGCGGCGGAGCGCTTTTAACGACGACTCGAGAAGCGCTTAAAAACGGTTTAAAAAAGAAAAAAGAGGTTTTCGCTCGGAAAAAAACGGCCTCTCGACGCGTCGCGAAGAAAAAAATGGAAAAAATAAAAAAAGACCCCTTGCGCCGCCGGGAAAGTCGGCTATAATCGTTCGTGTCAGTTGAAGCTAACCGAGAACAAGTTCGGGACGCTAAAACGAGACGACCTTTGCGGGCGTAGCTCAGTTGGCAGAGCACAACGTTGCCAATGTTGTTGTCGAGGGTTCGAACCCCTTCGCCCGCTCTTGCAGTTTAGGGTTTCCCGGTTTTGGACATGGGTTTCGTTCGAAGCAGCTTGTTCCGAGACATTTAGCGTTGCCCTTGCGTATTTCGCGGCGCGCCTGTGTTTTGGGCGCGCCTTTTTTGTCGCCGTCGGTTCTGCCGCGGCGGTTTAAGAGACCTGGGAAACGTCGACGTTTTCGAGGTCTTTCGTTTTTTCTTGAAGATTCGGAAATTTCGCGAGCGTCGCCGACGCGGAGGAGTCCGCGTTCCTTCTTAGTCGCCGCTTTCTTCGTCGCTTTTTGCGTCGGGGCGGAGCGGTTTAAACGCCGTCTTAACTAATTTTATCGATAAGGACGACAAAAATGGAAAATTTTGACGCTCTCGAAAACGTTGAAAAACTGACGCTTAAAATCGACGTCGAAGAAAAAAGCTCCTGCGAACGCCACGTCAAAGTCGAAGTTTCGCGCGAAGATATTGAAAAACGTTTCGACCTCGAATACGCCGAGCTCCAAGAAAACGCCGCGATTCCGGGTTTCCGCGCCGGTAAAGCTCCGCGTAAATTGATCGAAAAACGCTTCAAGGAAGACGTCAAAGAACGCGTCAAGAGCGCGCTTCTCATCGACAGCTTGACCCAAGCGAACGAAGACGCCGACATGACCCCGATCAGCGAACCGGACTTCGACGTCCGCGCGATCGTTCTTCCGGAAGAAGGCCCGTTCGTTTACGAATACGACGTCGAAGTTCGTCCGACCTTCGACGTTCCGAACTGGAAGGGCCTCAAGCTCGAAAAACCGGTTCGCGAATTCTCCGCCGAAGACGTCGACGCCGCGATCAAACGCATTCAAACGAATTACGGCAAACTCGTCGCGACCGAAGACGCCGCGACCGCCGGCGATTACGTCGTCGTCAAACTGACGTTCGAACACGACGGCAAAGTCGTTTCGGAAGCCGAAAACGAAACGCTCCGCATTCGTCCGACCCTCTCGTTCCACGACGGTTCGATCGCCGACTTCGACAAGTTGATGGAAGGCGCGAAAGCGGGCGACGTTCGCGAAACGACGCTGACCCTTTCCGCCGACGCTCCGGACGAAAATCTGCGCGGCAAAGAAATCGCGGCGAAGTTCGAAGTCAAAGAAGTTAAGAAACTTGAAATTCCGGAAATCGACGCCAAATTCTTGGGCGAGCTCGGCGGTTTCGAAAATATGGGCGACTTCCGCGACGCCGTTCTCGAAACGCTCGAACGTCAACTCGAACACGAACAACGTCAACGCGCTCGTCGTCAAATCACCGAACAACTGACGGTCGACGCGAACTGGGAACTCCCGCCGGCGTTGCTCCGTCGTCAATCGGATCGCGAACTTCAACGCGCGATTTACGAACTCCAACGCAACGGTTTCGACGATTCGCAAATCGTTCGTCAAATCAACTTCCTGCGTCAAAACAGCGCCGCGACGACGGCTCAAGCGTTGAAGGAACACTTCATCCTTGAAAAGATCGCCGAAAGCGAAAACATCGTCGACGAACAACGCGACTACGATTTGGAAATCATGCTGATGGCCGCGCAATCGGGCGAATCGCCGCGCCGTATTCGCGCTCAAATCGAAAAGTCCGGCAACATGGACGTTCTCCGCAACCAAATTATCGAACGCAAAGTTATCGCGTTGATCCAAGAAGCGGCGGAATTCACCGAAGTTCCGTTCGAATTCGAAACGGTTTCGGAAGAAGCGATCGACCGCGCCGCCGCGACCTCCGCGCAAGACGAAATTCCGGAAGTTTCGGAAGAAGAAGCCAAAGAAGTCGCCCGCAACGAAGTGCAAGCTCGTTAATTTTAGCGATTTAGCGACTTGAAGCCGCCGCGTTTTTTCGGAAACGCGGCGACGCTTGCCCAAAACGCCGATCCGAAGCGGTCGGCGTTTTTTTTGTTTAAGTCTTTTGTTTAAGTCTTTTGTTTAAGCCTTTTGTTTAAATCTTTTGTTTAAATCTTTGGGTTTAGTCTTTGGGTTTAGTCTTTGGGGGTTAAGTCGATCAAGGCGCGGCCCGAACGCGTTGAAAGTTAGACATTTCTTAACGCCGAACGACAAAACGCCCCAAAAGACGTTCTCGGCAAACGCGTCGGGAACGCCCTTAGAGGCGAAACGCTAACAAAGTTAAAAGAGACGAACCGCGTTTACTTCAGCGCGTCGGCGGGGACGACGAGGGCCAACTTCGCGACGCGTTGCGCCAACCCGCGGGCCATTCCGAGGCCGAATTCGTCGTGCGCGACCGAGTCTTTTTGGTTCCAGAGGAGCGCGCCGGTTCGACCGGAGCCGCCCGGGCCCGGTAAAATCGCGCCTTCGTGGAAGAGGTACGTGTTGATTCCGTCGACGACTTGCTCTTGACCGCCGTTGCGCGCGCCGCCGACCGCCAACGCTCCGGCGATCTTGCCTTGAAGAACCGAGTGATCGATTTGCCCGAAAAGCGCCGCGATCAGCGCGCTCGGCGCTCCGTTGTGCGTCGGACTCCCGACGATAACGCCGCGAACCGCCGGGTCGGCGAGCTTTTCGTTCAGTTTCGCGTACTCGTCGCCCCCTTTGACCGCCGCGTCGCCGAAGAGACGTTCGGACGCGAAGAGGTTGTAGTCGGCGAGATGAATCAGTTCGACGTCGATTTTGTCCGGCGCGACCGCTTTCGCCGCGTCGAGCGCGTTTTTGAGCGCTTCGGCGGTCGTTTTGTCGCGGCGCGGGCTACCGTTGATTCCGATTATTTTGATTTTACCGGCGGGAGCGTCTTGAGCGACGGCGGGCGTTCCGACGGCGAGGCCGAGCGCGGCGGTCGAAACGGCGGCGGCTCCGGCGGCGAGGAATTGACGGCGAGCGGTTTGGCGTTGCATAGCGTATCCTTTGTCGTTGGCGAGGTTGCGATAAAATGGAAACGGCGAACCGACGACGCGTCGCGAACCGACGTTCGCTTGACAAACGCGAAACATGTCGGATTCGTCTCGTCGTTTTTGCGATTATACCGGAAACGTCGCCGCGAAACAAGAATTTTTTAGCGTTTTTTTTAAATTAACGCGAAAAGTCGAAACGTCGTTCCGGCGAAAGCGCGCCGGCGTTGAGAGTTTGTCCGAACGTCGCGTTCTTTAAAAGCCGAAAGAAGCAAAAGAATTGAGAGAACCGAAATATTCGGAAGAAACAGAATAGTCGGAAGAAAGTAAAGGAGACGGAAGAAGCGGAATAGCCGGAAGAAGTGAAGGAACGGAAGAGGCGAAGGAGTAGGAAGAGGTAAAAGAGATGGATAAAACGAAATAACCGAAAAAAATAGAAGAGTCGGAAGAAACGGAATAGTTGGGAGAAGTAAAAGAGACGGAAGAG
>JAZQAP010000569.1:0-2864 GCA_045545275.1 Thermoguttaceae bacterium
CCCCCCCGCTTGCAAGAAACTCGGTTCGACGTATATTTTCTAATAATTCGTTCGACGCCGCTCGACAAGCCGATTAAAAACGCGTTTTCCCGGAACGCGCCGTTCGACTCGGCGAGGCTCGGTTCGGTCGGTTCCGGTCGCCGACGCCAAACGTCGCGACGCGGAACGCGGTCAATCTTAAATTTTCGCGAAAATTTTTTCGGCGTGAAAAAAATCGCGCCTCTTTCCGCTATATTAATATAATGAACAAAGTTGCGCAAATAAAAACCCCACTTTCGGGGGGAACCCCTTGTTTTTTATAAAATTCCCCCTTTCGCGTTCGTTTCCTCCTTCTCTTTACGCTTCGAATTCGCAAATCGTTTGCGCAAAACGTCGTTAAAATCGCTCCGTCCGTCGCGTCCGCGCCGACCGGCGCAACCGCTTTGTCTCGCAGAATCGGCAAAACGATTAAGCTCGGTCGATTTTACGCGCTTTGTCGTCGCGACGCCTTTGGTTCGGCTTCGTTCTCGTCGCGCTGGGCTCGGGAACGTTTCGACGGTCAAAACCTCTTTCCCCAATTGTCAAAATCGTTGCATCCCGTTTATTTTTTGAATAAATTGCGGAGAAATTGAAGGAAAGTCGACGAAATTCTTGACTTCTCCGCTTTGTATGTTTAAACTAATATAAGGAGTCGCCGCGTTCGAAGGTAAATTTTTCCGTTTAGCGTTCGGCGCCGTCCTTCGGATTCGCCTCGACCGTCGCCGTTCCGGGTTTGCGTCGACTCGTCGTTTTCGTTCCGTCGGTCTTCCCTTTGCGCGCCGCGCCCGCCGTTTCGCGTTCCCCCGTTATTTTGATTAACCGCCGTTTTCCGGAGAAGCAAATTATGTCGTTGCCTTCGCAATCTCGTCGCCGCGTCGTCGGCGCGCGCCTTTTGGCCGGTCTCGTTTCGACCTCGTTCCTGTTCGACGTCGCGCTTGCGCAGGGCCCCGCCGTATCCGGCGTTTACAACCGCGCGGCCTCTATGCAATACGGCCCGGCCGGCTCCGGTTCCTTCGGCGCGAGCGGTTCCGGTTACGGCGCGTCCTCGAACGGTTACGGCGATCCTTCTTCGAACGTTTTCGGAACGAACGCCCCAAACGCCGCCGCGTCGGTCGAGTGGAAGCCGATCGTCGTTTCGACGCCGGAATACGTTCACGATAAACACGATACGTCGGAGCCGATTCTTTCGGTCGCGACAATGGCGGAAAGTTACGCGATTTTGACGGCGAGCGGCGATAAAACCGCGCAAATTTGGACGCTCGAAGGCTCCGTCGACGAACAAAAAGCCGACTGGTTCGTCAAAAGCGCGCCCGTCAAAAAGACGTACAAAGACGCGCACCGTCAAGGTTTGACCGACGCGATCTTCTCGCCGACCGAATCGCACGTCGTTACGGCGAGCTACGACGGCGTCGGGCGGCTCTGGACGATCAACAACCAAGAAAACATTCGTCCCTATCGCGGCGCGAAAGACCGGCTCTGGAAAATCGCGATTACGGACGACGGGCAATACGTCGGCGCCGCTTGCAACGACGGTCGCGTTTACTTCTGGGAATCGTTGACGGTCAACGACGCCGGAACGCTCCCGAACCGCGAAGACGCGCAAAAACTCGGCCCCGGTTTTGAAAAAGTCGGGCACGAAGGCCCCGTTTTCGACGTCGCGTTCTCTCCGGACGGCTCTTTCTGCGCGACGGCGGGCGCCGACAATACGATTCGCGTTTGGAACCTGCAAATGATGCGCCAAGTCGGACTTATCGAAGGACACGCGGACAAAGTTTACTCCGTCGCGTTCTCCCCGGACGGTTCCGCGATTCTTTCGGCGAGCCGCGACAAAACGGCGCGACTCTGGAATCCGTCGACCGGTCAAGAAATTTGTCGTTTCGTCGGGCACCTCGGCGCCGTTCGCGAAGCGGAGTTCACTCCGGACGGTTTTGTTTTGACGGCGAGCGACGACGGCACGGCCCGCCTCTGGCGTCCGCAAACGACCGCCAACGATCCGAACGCCGCCGGTCAAAACGGGCGTTCCGACATGTACCCGTCCGCGTCGAGTTCCTTCGGTTCCTCCGGTTCGAGCGCTCAACAAGCGGAAACCGCCGCGAAACCGACGCGCCAATCCGGCAAAGCCAAGGGCGTCGAATTAGCGACTTTTGAAGCCGACAGTCCGGTTTTCTCCGCCGCGACGACGTTCGACGGCGTGTACGTGATCGGCGGTTGCGCGGACGGCAAAGCGCGAGTTTGGCGCGTTCCCGGCATGAGCGCCGCGGCGGGCTTGAATTTCGATTACGGGTACGGTTCCCAACAAAACGCGAACGGCGCGCAAGGCGGTTATCCGTCGTCGTCGCAAGGCATGCAAGGCGGTTATCCGACTCAAAACCGTTCGACGCGTTAATCGACGTCTCGACCGTTTAAGGTTCTCGCTTCAAACGTCGCGTTTTTTCAAGAACGCGACGTTTTTTTTTACGGCGCGACGCGCGTTCGACGTAAAAACGCCGAACGCGCGCGTCTTGTTCGGCGTTTTCGGAGCGCGACGTTAAAAATTTATCGTCGCCAAGACTTGAACGCAACTCTTTTAGCGGCAACGCTTTTTGGCGTTGTCTGAAAGAGGAGAGTCGTCTTGGCGCAGTCGAATCGTGAAAAAAAAGAGAAAAATTTAAAAAAGCCCCTTGCGCAAATCGAATTTTATGGTTTAATTACTTTTGTTCTAAGGGCAACCGAGAACGAAAGCCAACCCTTCCGTTTTCCGTTCTTTTAGACAGCGCAAGTTGAAGAAGCACCCATAGCTCAATTGGATAGAGCATCGGTCTACGGAACCGAAGGTTATCTGTTCGAATCAGATTGGGTGTATTTTT
>JAZQAP010000570.1:0-6146 GCA_045545275.1 Thermoguttaceae bacterium
CGCTCGTGCCGTAGTCGGTCGCCCAAGCCCAGCCGATCGTGAATTTGTGGTAGCGGAGCATATCGAGGACGCCGACTTGCGGAACCGCCGCCGCGAAAAGGTCGGGACGTTGCGTCAACGCGGCGCCGACGAGGAGACCGCCGTTCGAACCGCCGTTGATCGCCAACGTTTCCGGCGACGCGTACTTCTCGGCGATCAAAAATTCCGCCGCCGCGATGAAATCGTCGAAAACGTTCTGTTTTTGCATTTTCGTTCCGGCTTTGTGCCAGTCTTCGCCGTACTCGCCCCCGCCGCGCA
The DNA here is from genome assembly GCA_045545275.1 of Thermoguttaceae bacterium. Lineage (GTDB taxonomy): Bacteria > Planctomycetota > Planctomycetia > Pirellulales > Thermoguttaceae > RUG369. The sequence continues at coordinate 298 of JAZQAP010000570.1, forward strand.
ACACGGCGACCGCAAAAACGCCGCCGCGGTCGAGGTAAGGAATCCGCGTCGGTTTGAACGACGGCGACATATTAATGTTGAACCCGCCGTATCCGTAAAGAATCGTCGAGTTCGCGCCGTTCTTCTCCAAGCCCTTCTTATACGTTACAAAAATCGGCGCGCGCGTTCCGTCTTTGCTCGTATACCAAAGGCGTTCGACGACGTAATCGTTCGGATCGAGCCCCGCGTCCGGCGCCCAAAAGAGCGTCGATTCGCCGGTTTTCGCGTCCGCTTTGTAAATCGTCGTCGGCGACGCGAACGACGTGAACGAGTAAAAGAACTCGTCGTCGCCTTTATCGCCGGAAATCCCGACGACGCCGAGCCCCGGAACGGCGAGTTTGCCGACGTTTTTACCGTTGTAATCGACAAAAACGCACTCGTGCGCCGCGTCGACCAGGTACTTCGCAAGGAGTTTGTCGCCGACCGGAACGATCGATTCGAGCAGATTTTCCGACTCCGGCAAAACGTCGCGCCAATGTTCCGGCGCCGGATTTTTCGGGTCGACGGCGACCAAGCGGCGGTTCGGCGCTTTATAGTCGGTCAACGCGTAAAAAACGTCGTCTTTCACCACGACGACGCTCGTTTCGGAGTCGAACGCCGGATAGAGCGTTTGAAAATCCGTTTTTTCGTCGCGCAAATCGTCGAAGAAAACTTTAGCGCCGTAAGTCGAGTCGTTTTGGTAAACGAAAAGCCAGTTTTCGTCCTCGTCGACCGACGCCGTACAGTTGCGAAGGGGCGCGGAGCGATCTTCGAAGACGAGCGCGTCCTTCTCTTGCGGGTCGCCGACGCGGTGATAGTAAATCTTGTGATATTCGTTCTTCGCGCTCAACTCTTGGCCCTTCGGCGGCGCGTCGTAACGGCTGTAATAGAAGCCGTCGCCCTTCCAAGAAATGCCGGTGAACTTCGCCCATTGGACGCGATCGTCGAGCTTTTTCCCGCTTTCGATTTCTTGAACGTAAATCTCCCGCCAGTCGGAACCGCTGACCGAAACGGAGTACGCCATATAGCGGCCGTCCTTCGAAATCGCCAGCGACGAGAGCGCGACCGTTCCGTCGTCGGAGAGCGCGTTCGGGTCGATCAGGAGTTTTTCCTCGCCGTCGAGCGACGTTTTAAAGTGTTGCGTCGACTGGTTTTGCAAACCGCTGTTCTTCGAGTAGAAGTAACGGCCGCCGCGTTTCCAAGGAATCCCTTGTTTGGCGTAATCGTACCGCTCGGTCATCTCGCGGCGCAGTTCGTCGCGGAACTTAATTTGGTCGAGGTAGGCGTTCGTCGTCTTATTTTCGGCGGCGATCCACTCTTCCAACTCCGGCGTTTTCTCGATTTCCATCCAGCGATACGGGTCGGCGACCTTCGTTCCGAAATACTCGTCGACTTGGTCGCAAACGCGCGCTTTCGGATAGTCGAATTTCACGTTCTTTTCTTGCGCTTGAACGACGCCGACCGCGACGCTCGCCGCCAAACCGACGCAAAGCGACGCCGCCAACGGCGCGACGCCTCCGTTTTTCCGTTGTTTCATCGTCGAAAACTCTCCATTCTATCTAAACTCAAGCAAAATCTTGAACAAAACGACCAATTCAACGCCGGCGCGTTCTCGTCGACCCTTACTATTATATCAAATTTTCCGATTAGCGCACGGCGGGGCGCTAAATTTTAAAAAAATCGACTATTTTTGTCGATTAAGGCTTCCCTTACTCCTTGCTTTTCGAAAAAATTTACGGTATATTAATAACGACGCGCCGTTTTATTAGTTTCGGCTTATTTTTCCCCAAGATTCGTTAATATATTTCAAAAGTTTTCCTCGGCGCCCTTCGGAACGTCGACGCGCCGCCTGTCCCGCGAACGCGGTTCGACGCTCCGTTCGCTTTTAATTCGTCGATCGATATTTTATTTAAGGAATAAGCGACAACACAATGAGAATTTCCACGAAAGGTCGTTACGGTTTACGCATTTTACTTGATTTAGCGGCGCACCAAGCGGACGCTCGCCCTCGTTTGATTCGCGAAATTGCAAAATCGCAACAAATTTCGGACAAATACGTTAGCCGCCTGATTCTCGCTCTACGCGACGCCGGAATCGTCGGCTCTTTTCGCGGCGCTCGGGGCGGCTATTGCATCGCCAAACCGCTCGACCAAGTAACGCTCCTCGAAGCGATCGAAACGATGGAAGGCCCGCTCGAAGTCGTCGAATGTCTCGCCGGCGCCGCCGACTGCGCCCGTTCCGCCACTTGCGGTCCGCGTCAATTTTGGCGACAATTCAATAACGAAATTCGAGATATATTACAAAAATACACCGTTCAAGACTTATTCGATTCCTGTTGCGCTCATGAACAAGGGCTTGTCGACTTGGCCTCGTCCGCCTCCGGAAACGACGCCCAATGATTCGACGCGCTTTTTCGCTCGTCGCGGCAAACGGGCGACGAATACGAAAATCAACGCCTTTGCCGACGACGCCGTTTTTAACCTTTTCAACGCCGTTCGAGCCGCAATTCCCCGTCGACGTTCGTTTCCGTCCCGTTAACGAAACGCCGAAACCTTTCGTTCGCGTCGCCCCCGTCGTTGACGAAACCGCCTCCTTTATATATAATGACGGAAATTGGTTCGCCAAACGCAAGCGATCGTTCCCGTCGTTTTCCGCCGAATCGTTTTGCTTGGCGTTCGTTCGGAGCGTTTCGGGGCGCCGTTCCTTTTTCCCTAAATTTCCTTTTTGATTTCGCGCGAGTTAGTCCCGCCTTCGCGCCCAACCAGAAAGCCTTTCGATGCATATTCCGGACAATTATCTTAGCGTTTCGACCTGCGCCGTTTTGACCGCCGCGACCGTTCCCGTTTGGTATCGCTCGATCAAAACGGTCGTTCGCGACTTCCCGCAAGAGCGTTTTTCCGCGCTCGGCGTCGCGGCCGCCTGCTCCTTTTTAGCGATGATGTTCAACATTCCGCTCCCCGGCGGGACGACCGGACACGCGGTCGGCGGAACGGTTCTCGCGATTCTGCTCGGGCCGCAAGCGGCTTGCGTCGCGCTGACGATCGCGCTGGCGATTCAGGCGCTCCTTTTCGGCGACGGCGGAATTATCGCGTTCGGCGCCAACTGCTTCAACCTCGCGTTTGTTTGCCCCTTCGTCGGTTATTACGTTTATCGAGCGTTGCAACGTTTTTCGAAAAACGCGCTCGTCAACGTCGCCGTTTCGTCGTTCGTCGGGCTGAACGTCGCGGCGCTGACGACGGCGATTCAGTTCGGAATCCAGCCGGCCCTTTTCACCGACGCGAACGGCCAAGCGCTGTACTGCCCTTACGGTCTTTCGGTCGCGGTTCCGGCGATGATGATCGGGCACCTGACCCTTTTCGGGCTGGCGGAAGCGATTTTTTCGGTCGCCGTGTTCGCGTTTATCCGCAAATCCGCCCCGCATTTCTCCCCCGAATTCGCTAATTTAACGTCGGAAACCGTCGCCGGCGCCGCCTCGAAGCCGGAAAATAACGCGGACGCGCCGCAAGTCGCGACGCAAACGCCGAGCGCCTCCCGCTTCCTTTCCGTTTATTTGATGTTGGCGCTCCTGATCGTTTTGTCGCCGCTCGGTCTCCTCGCCGAAGGAACCGCTTGGGGCGAATGGGGCGCCGACGAAATCGCCGCGACGCAAGCCGCCGCCGACGGCCCGGAACTCGGTTACACGCCGTCCGGCTTGACCGACGGTTTCGCTTGGAACGCGCCGGTTCCCGATTATTCGCTCGCCGAATCGGCGCCGGGTCTCCCCGATTGGGCCGCTTACGTCCTTTCGGCGATTATCGGAACGGCCCTTTCGGTCGTTTTGGCGAAACTTTCCTACCTCTTCGTCGCCGCGAAGCGTTCCGCTTAACCGACTTGCGCCAACTTTGCCGATAAAATGGACTCGACCGAATCGATAGAGAAGCCGAAACTTCCCGCTTGGCTCGACTCCGACGAGCGATACGAACCGCCGCGCGACCGCGACGCCTTCGTTCGTCGGAGCGCGGCGGCGATTTCGGCGCTTTTGTCGCAAGTCCGCCGGGCGCCGGTTTCCGGAAGCGCGTTCGGTTTGTCGACGCCGGTCGAGACGTTTTGCGTTTTCGCGCTCGTTTTACTCGTCGCGGCGTCGCGCAATTTCGCTTTCGTCGAGATTCTCGGCGCGGCGACGCTCGTTCGCGTCGCGTTTCTTTCCCCCCGTCGCTTGGCCGACGTCTTGACGGCGCCCTTTCAAGCGTTCCTTTTCTCCTTATTAATAACGGCGCCCGCCGCGTTTTTCGGTCAACCGCGCGCTTTTGTCGTCGTTCCTTGCAAAACGCTCGTCGCGACGACGTTAATCGCGCTTCTCGCCCGGTCGACGCCTTGGAACCGCCTCTCGGCGAGCTTCAAAACGTTCGGCGCTCCCGATCTTTTCGTTTTCACCTTCGACCTCGCGTTGAAATACGTCGCGTTATTAGCCGAAATCGCGCTCCAAACGCTCGACGCGGTTCGTCTCCGTTCGGTCGGGCGCGACCGACGCAAGGGCGCGACGCTCGGCGGCGTCGTCGGCGTCGCCTTTTTGAAAGCGCAAGACGCGGTCGAAGAACAGTTTGACGCGATGACTTGCCGCGGTTTTTCCGGCGAATACCGTCGTTTTCCGGTCGGCGTTTTCCGTCCGGTCGACGCGCTCGGCGTCGCGGCGCTCGTCGTTTTCGTCGCGCTTTTCCTTTATTTGGAGTCGTTCGTTCGATGATTGAGTTGAAAAACGTTTCGTTTTCTTATCCGGACGGCGTCCGCGCGCTCCAAGACCTCGACTTGACGCTCGAACGCGGGGCCTCGGTCGCGCTCCTCGGCCCGAACGGTTGCGGAAAAACGACGCTTTTACGCCTCCTAAACGGTCTAATCTTCCCAAATTCCGGCGAATACCGTTTCAACGGCGACTTAATCGACCGTTCGGCGCTCAAAGACGCGACCTTTTCGAAACAGTTTCACCGGCGCGTCGGGTACGTTTTTCAAAACGTCGACGCGCAGCTCTTTTGCGGCTCGGTCGAAGACGAGATCGCGTTCGGCCCGCGTCAAATGGGGCTCGACGAAGCGGAGATTTCGCGCCGCGTCGACGATTGTCTCGAACTTTTGCAGATTTCGCCCCTTCGCCGTCGGGCGCCTTACGCGCTTTCCGGAGGCGAAAAGCGTCGGGTCGCGTTCGCTTGCGTTTTGGCGTTGAATCCGGACGCGCTGACGATGGACGAGCCGCTCGCCGGACTCGACGTCGGAACGCAGCGCCGCCTCCTCGACTTCCTCGTCGGACTCCGCCGCGCGAAAAAGACGCTGATTTTCGCGACGCACAGCGAGAGTTTCGCCGCCGAAATCGCCGAAATTCGCGTCCGAATGGAAGCCGGGCGAATCGTCGCCGTCGAGCGTTGACCGCCGAGCGTCGTTCCTCAAAGCAACGAGCGTTAGCGTCAGCCGCAAAAATTCCAAACGGCGCAAGCGTCCCAACCGCAAGAACGACAAACGTTAAAACGAACGGCGCAAACGTCGGCGCTCGACCGACGGCGGCAACAGTCCATCGCGGCTCTCAAAGCGACGAGCGTTAGCGTCAGCCGCAAAAATTCCAAACGGCGCAAGCGTCCCAACCGCAAGAACGACAAACGTTAAAACGAACGGCGCAAACGGCGGCGTTCGACCGACGGCGGCAACAGTCCAACGTTAAACGCCGCGCCGCGCCAAAACCGATTCTTTTATTAAAAGCAACTAACTTTCTTTTCGTTTCTTTTCGTTTCTTTTCGTTTCTTTTCGTTTCTTTTCGTTTCTTTTCGTTTCTTTTCGTTTCTTTTCGTTTCTTTTCGTTTCTTTTCGTT
>JAZQAP010000571.1:0-1998 GCA_045545275.1 Thermoguttaceae bacterium
TCCCGCTCCGCTTAACCGTCAACGTTGCCGTCGACCGTCGAACTCGGCGCGAACCGTCGACCAGCGACAAAATCCCAGACGCCACTCTTGCATCACCTAATTGTAAAATATCGTTTAAAACGAGCTTTCGCAAGTTTTAAGCAACTTTAACGATTTCTCAATCGTCAAACTTTCGTTTTTTACTCGCCGCTCTCATCGAAGCGACTCGTTTAGTTTAGCGCCGTTTTCGTTTTCGTCAAGAGCTTTTTTGAAATTTTTTTATTTTCGTTTTCGACTCTCGCTCAACGGCTTTTTCGTCAAACTCAGCTTAAAGCATCGTTTGAGTCGTCGCCGTCATCACCAGCGACAGGCAAGAATATACCCGAAGAAACAAAAACCGCAAGGGGCTTTTTCGAAAATTTTCGGAAAAAGTTTCTCGTTCTCGCTTTTTTCACTCGCTAGCGTCGTTAACGCGACGCTCCATCTCGCGATTTTACAACGTTTTCCGTTTTCACATAAAAACGTCGCGCCGACGAAAAAATTTCCCGCCGTCGCGACGTTTTCCGGTTTTCTTAACGTCGGCTAAGTCGTCGCGCTCCCTTACCGCGCCGGTTCTAAAAACCCGACGAAGTCGTCCTGCCGCCGCGACGAACGGCGTTCGCCGCGGCGATGCGGCGTTTCTAAAATCTCGACAACCCCGCCCAACGCGGCGCAGAGGCGCCCGTACTTCGGCGCGATTTCCTTCATATTGAAGTCGATCGGCGTTCGTCCCGTTCCGACTTTAAAGCCGCCGACAAGCCAACGCCGCGTCGTTATCGACGCGACCAACGCCGCCCGTTGCGGGCCCGGAAGCGCGTCGAGCCAAGCGATCAACGTCTTTAACGCCGTTTCGGTTTCCGCTTCGGTCGCGGCGTTATAATATTCGAGTTGCAAACGGGTTAGCGTTATCTCGTCGCGCAACGTCGACGGCGAAAACTCCGCTTCGAGCTTGCGCCAACCGTCGAGCGTCGCCGGATTGTTCGGAACGGACGGCTTGCGGTTTCCGCATCGAACGACAAGGCGCGGCGAGTATTTTTTCCCGGCGATTTCGACGGCGCTTCGGCTCTCCTCCGCGATTTTTTCCATCGACGGAATTTTATATCCCGCGCCTTTTTCCACGTCGACTCGCTCCGGAAACGCTTCTTTCGGCGTCGCCGCAAACCACGCGTCGAGCCGCTTCATCTCCGCGTCCGGACGGCGTTTCAGGACGATTTTTTTCTCGACGCGTTTCTCGATCGTCTCCCACGACTCCACCATGCATCCCATCGCGCCGCTATCTTTGCTCGGAGCGGGAGCCGCTTTTTCCAATGTCCGCAAAAAATCGAAACTTACTTGAATTTCGACGCGTTTCTCGGTCGCCAAACGCTTCCGAACGGCGCGCCAAAACGGGGCGTTCCAATCTTCGAGGGGCGGAAACTCGACCGCGAAAACGCCGTAATTCAACTCGGCGCCGGGCGGAATGACGGCGCGTTCGGATTTCCCGAATTGCGGCGGAAAGGCTCGCCTTGGAAACTCCGGCGTCCAACGATACGTTCCCGCGACGCCGTCCGCCTCGACCTCCGCCGCGCGCGCCATAAAGGAATAATCGGCGCCGACGTAAGGCGTAAAACCGCCGACTTGCGCGTAAAACGCGCCGATTCGCTCAACCGGCGTTTCCAAGACGTTGCGCTCGAACGCTCGGAAGTAAACCGCGTCGCCGAAATAAATCTCCGTCGCCGACGCTTCCAGACCGCTCTCGACCAGTTTAAGGCTCGGATCGTTCGTCCGCGCAACGTCGATATGCCACTCTACTTCTTTTGCCCGGGATTGGCGGAAATCCTTTTCCTCCCCTTGCGCCCAAGCGGTCGCGACGAACGCCGCCGCAAGCGTTAGAAACGCCGTCGCTAAAATTTGCTTCTTCACCGTTTTTCTCTCCGTTTCGCTTTTGAGTCGAGAAAACGCGCCCCAACGTTAACCCCAAAGGCGCCGTCGATTCCAAGA
>JAZQAP010000572.1:0-6042 GCA_045545275.1 Thermoguttaceae bacterium
GGCGAAATCGGGACGCAAAATCCCCGAACGTCGACGCGCGGCTCGAACGAGGAACGCGTCGACGGGAGCGGGAGTCGGAACGGAACCGGGAACCCGGCGGCTCGCGAACGTCGTTAAACGCCGGAAGTCGCCGGATTCCGAGGGTTGCGAACGCGGCTTATTTCAGCATCGCGTCGAGAATGTACCAGTTGAGTTCCTCGTAGTCGCGTTCCGCTTGGAGTTCGGCGATCTTCGCGTCGTCGAGCGAACGGCTGATTTCGAGCAAACGGAGGAAAATTTTGCGGCTGTAATCGAGGTGTTTGAGCGCGACGTCGTCTTTTTGGGTGCGCATCACCTTGACGTCGAGACCGACCCATTCGCCGTTGAGGCCGAAGCCGTGTCGGTCCAAAACGCGAACTTGGTTCAGCGCGCGACGCGGGTCGACGGCGCCGAACGTCAAGTCTTGGTCGAATTTAAGACCGTTTTGGTCGTTGAGGTGAACGCTCCAAAGTTTCTTGTGAGCGAGCGCGAAGCCCATTTCGTCGGACGGCGAAAGGTTGGCGAGAATCGAGTGCGCCGACTCGATGAGGCAACCGACGCGTTCCGGAGCGTTCGTCATCAAACCGAGCGCGATGGCGTGCCCGATCGTCGGAATGTAAGCGTGGTCGACCGGTTCGTTCGGCTTCGACTCGATCATCACGCGGATATCTTTGTTGTAATCGAGGAGGATTTGGAGCGCTTCGGCGATACGTTCGGTCGCGACGACCGGGTCTTTCGCTTCGCGGATGTAGGTGCCTTCGCGGGCGAGCCAAAAGACGACGTTCTTCGTGCCGAGCGCGGTCGCGATATCGGCGGTGCGTTTGGCGCGCTCGATCGCGTATTGGCGGCATTCGGCGCAGTTCGAGGTGAAACCGCCGTCGATGGTGCGCGGGTCGAACCAAAGGCGCGGCGCGACGAACTCGGCGACGAGGCCGTGATCGTCGAGCGTCTTTTTCAGTTCCGACGCTTCCTTAATAATCGCGTCCGGCGACATTTCGTTCATATTCGGAACGGCGTCGTCGTCGTGGAATTGAACGCCGTCGAACCCCATTTTCTTGTACGTTTCCAGTTTTTTGTTGAACGGAATCGATTTGCGGACTTCCGGGCCGAACGGGTCGGCGCCTTCGTGAATGTTCCAAGGGCCGAACGAGAAACGGAATTCGCCTTGCATAAGAATCTCCTCAAAAGTTGGCCGCGGTCGCCGTCGGAAAAGGGCGAACAAGCGGAAGCGTCGCTAAAAAATCGCTAAAAACAGACGGCGAGCGAACAATAATCGCCCGTCGACTTTAACTGTGGCGATTATAACCGCCGCGACGCCGAAAGTCAAGGATTTTCCGCGTTTTTTTAAAAAAAGAAATCGCCGCTTCCGGAGAACCGTTAAAGCGGCGAATTTGCGCGATTTGCGTTAAGTTTGCAAAGGACGGCGGCGTTAAAATAGAGAGGTTGCGCCGGTTTTGACGGAGCGTTTCAAAGTCGGCGAACGAAGCGCAAAAGATTTTCGGTCAATTTTTCCCAATCGTCGCCGAAGTGTTTTTCGAAATCGGCGATTCGGTCGGCCGCCGGGTAAGCGACGAACGCCGGTTTCGCCGCCGTCTCGCGGAGGTAAGCGGCCAACTCGTTCGGGCGCCGCTTGTAAAGATAATAGAAAAGGGCCCAAGACGCGGCGTAAAAGCCCTCGACGTCCTCGCGAGCGTCGCCGATATTTTGCGCGGCGACGAGCGAACGGAGCGGGTCGCGTTGGCGAGTCGTCGCGGCGTATCGGCGGAAACGTTCGAGGAGCCGTTCGTTTTTCGGGAAAGAGCCGGTAAAATTCCAACCGCCCTGCGACGCGCGCCCGTTCGGCGTTTCAAAGGTCAGCGCGAGACCTTCGACCGCCCAAAACGGAAGGGGACCGGAGCGCAAAAAGAGCCCGCGGTTGAACGCGACTTGGTGCGACGCTTCGTGAACGATCGTCGCGACGTTGAACGCGGCGTTCGGGCGCGAGAGGAACTCCTTCGTTTCTTGGAACGCTCGACGGCGGCGCTCCGGCTCGGCGTCGGCGGCGACGGCGGCGCTCCGGCTCGACTCGGCGCCGGAAAGGTCGTAAAGCGCGACGCGGTTCGTTTGCATATTGTAGTAAGCGGCGAGCTTGTCCGGCGACGGCGTTTCGCGAGCGGCGTATTCGAAGAATTGGCGTTGGGTCGCGAAGATAACGACGACCATCGGCTCGACGCGTTCCGTCGTCGGGAGTTTGTGCTTGAAGGCAAATTTGTCGAACGCGTCGGCGACCTTTTCGAAGAGGCGCGCGCACCAGTCGACGTAAGCGTCCGAAACGTTGTGAACGAAGAGGTAACGCTCCGTCGAGACCGTTTCGAAACCGGGCCCGAACTCGGCGCGGAGACGCTTGGCTAAGTCGGAACGGAGCGCGTCGAGTTCCGGTTCCGGCGCGTCTTCGACCGATTCGAGCCAAGCGTTTTCGAGAATGAGGAGTTCGCCGAGTTCCTCTTCGAAGACGTAGCGCCCGGCGCCGTTTTGGAGGCGGTAGTCGGCGATTTCGCGACCGAATAACGTTCGAGACGCGGCGTCGATAGCGTCGGGAGGCGTTGGAACGACGTCGGTAGCGTCGGAACGGGCGTCGTCGAGCGGCGCGGCGGTCGCGTTCAACTCCGGCGCGGAGAAGGGGGCGGCGTTCGGCGTCGGCGACGCGTCGGGGGACTGGCGGAGCGTCGCGAGGGGCGCTTTCAGAACGACGCGGCGGCGCGGAGCCGGTTCTTTCGACGATTCGGCGACGCCGACGGTTTTTTCCGCTTGCGTCGAGGACGGCGCGTCTTCGGCGGTTTGCGCGGAAGTCGAAGGAACGCAAGAAACGGCGGCGAACGTTAAAACGATAAACGCGGCGGTTTGGGTAAAACGGCGAAAAACGGCGAAACGGGGGAATGCGGCGAACATCGGCGGCCCTTTCCGGAAAAAAGGACGTGCAAACGCGACGGCTCCCGGCGGCGGCTTCCGTCGGCGCAAGAAAAGAAGGAAACGCGGCGCGGCGAAAAAAAGCGACGTCGCGCAAGAACCGAAGAACGGTGAAAGACGCGTCGGAAGAAAAGGCCCCGACGCGCTTTTCAAACGCCGACTCGTCCGCCGGTAAAGCGTTTAAGTCGGCGCGACCGTTAAAAACGTTAAATCGACGGCGTTAACGTCGTCGCGTCTTATTGGCGAGCGAGTTCGAGCGAACGGCGAATCCGCTTCGTCGCGCGGTCTTTGCCCAAAATCGCGAGCGCGTCGAACATGCCGACGCCGACGCCCTTGCCGGTCGAGGCGACGCGGAGCGCGTGAATCAGCTGCGCCGGTTTCAGTTCGCGCTTTTCAAGGAAGGCGTGCAACGCGGCGTCGAGCGTTTCCGCGACGAACTCCGCTTCCGGAATCGCTTCCAATTCGGCGAGGAAGTCGGCGAGGCGCCCGACCGCGTCCGCGTCGTCGACGATGCGCTTCTTCCAAGCCTTTTCGTCGATCGGGAAGGCGTCGTCGTCGGTGAAAAATTCGTCGAAGTCGAGAACGTCGCCGGAGACTTTGATTCGGTCGCCCGCCGCCGCGACGGTCTTTTCGATCGTCGCCTTGACCGCTTCCGGGGAGAGCGCGTCCGTCCAAGGAAGACGAACGACCGTTTCCGCCGGAGCGAGTTCCGGGAGCGCTTCGAAGGTCGCGTCGGCGTATTCCGGCGCTTCGACCAACTTCGCGGCGATCAGGTAGCGCAGGACGCGAGCGTATTTTTCCGCCGCCGGAAGCTCCGCCATATGCTTTTCTTGGAACGCGAAGAGCTTCGCCGGGTCGAACGACGCCGACGCCTTCGTAACGCCTTCCAACGTGAAAAGGTCGAGCAGCTCTTTCAGCGAGAAGTATTCCGATTTGTCGTCGAGCGCCCAGCCGAGAAGCGCGATGTAGTTGTCGATCGCTTCCGGGAGGTAGCCGACTTGACGGTAGAAGTCGACGATGACCGGGTTGAAACCGTCGGCGGTCGTCGCCAATCCGACGCGGTCGGCGATCTTCTTGCCTTGCTCGACGAGCTTGGCGAAGTCGCGGTTTTTGAGGTATTTGTCGAGCTTGCGTTTGCTCAGCTTCGTCTTGCTTCCCGGCTCCGCGACGAACGGAAGGTGCGCGTATTGCGGAAGCGGATAGCCGAGCGATTGCGCGATGAAAATTTGACGCGGCGTGTTCGAAAGGTGTTCTTCCGCTCGAATAACGTGCGTGATTTGGAGGTCGTAGTCGTCGACGACGTTCGCCAAGTGATAGAGGCAGGAACCGTCGGCGCGTTGGATAACGTGATCTTGCTCTTGCGCCCATTCGAACTCGACGTCGCCGCGAATCAGGTCGCGAACGACGACCGAACCTTCGCGCGGAATCTTCAAACGAACGACGCCTTGACGGCCTTCCGCTTCAAAACGGCGGCAGTCCTCTTCCGTCTCGGCCATAAAGCGACGGCTGTAGACGAAGGTGCGTTTCGCGGCTTGCGCTTCCTCGCGCTCCGCTTGGAGTTCTTCCGGACGGGAGTAGTCGCGGTAGGCGAAACCGCCGGCGAGGAGTTTGTCGACCGCCGCTTGGTACTTGTCGGCGCGTTGCGATTGATAATAGGGCGCGAACGGGCCGTTCACTTCCGGGCCTTCGTCCCAATTAATGCCGAGCCATTTCAAGCCGGAGAGGATCGGCGCCAACGCCTCTTGGACGTTCCGCTGTTGGTCGGTGTCGTCGATGCGGAGGACAAAGCGGCCCTCGGCGTGTTTTTTCGCGAACAGGTAGCAAAAAAGAGCGGTGCGGACGCCGCCGATGTGAAGGTAACCGGTCGGGCTCGGGGCGAAGCGCGTTCTAACGACGGACATAAATCTCTCCGATGAAATCAAACGATAAAGCGTTTGGAAAACGCGAACAATTTCGCGACGCAAGAAAGGGCGAAACGTCTGTTTTTGAAAACGCGTTGAAAACTCGAATAACGTTCGCTCTTCGATTCCCGAGACGGCGCGGAATCGAAGGCGAGGGCCGGAACGGACGTTTCCGTTCGACCGCGCTCTCTATTATAACGCGTCGATTTTTTTTCGCAAGCGGGCGGGCCGGGAGCGCGACTTTTTTTCTCAAAGGCGCGAGCGAAGTTCGAAGGCGGAGGAAACGACAAAAAATAAAGAGATTAGGCGCTTTGCGGGCGACGAGGCGTTTGAGGAAGTCGGGCGAATTAGGCGAAACGGCGACCGGCGAGAGCGGGAACGCGTTGAAAATTTCTCTTGACGAGCGACGCTCGTTTCGGTATCCTCGTTGGGACGCGCGATAAGAGCGCGAAACGATTGGGTCGACGTCGATTGAAAAGCCGCTTAAAACTTTATTAATTAATAATGACAAAACGCGAGAAAAAGGACGCGCTTCCGAGCGAAAAATTTGAGGCGAAGGCGAGTGAGAAAAACGCGATTTTAACGGTCGCGTCGATTAGACGGACTTGGCGTTGGAGCGTCGTTTTGGCTTTGGCGAGCGTGGGAACTTTCGTTCTTTTGGCGGAAACGGGGTGCGCTCGCGGGCGAAAATGTTTTTTGTCGCGCGAAAAGAGCGTTGAAACGGTCGATCCGTTGGCGCAAACGGAAACGGCTCTTTGCGTCGACGGTCGCGTCGCTCGAATGGAGATCGCGAAGAATTCGAAGCGAATTTTGGTGGAATTACGCGGCGACGACGATTATTGGGAGGACGCTTATACGGAGTTTTTCGCGTCCGGAGGTCGCCGAACGCCGAGCGCCGCCGTCGCCGGGACGTCGTCTTGCGTCGAACTTTGGAACGTCGAGTTTTTGGAGGCGCGTCGCGAGGCTTTCGACGCGACTAAAGGAGAAGCCGTCGAAGAGGCGACGTTCGACGAGAACGGAGCGCGCGTCTTTTGGACGACTCGCGAAATCGAGCGAAACGGGGCGTTCGCGTCGTCCTCGGAGGGGGGAGCGCGGACGGGTAAAAACGCGTCGGCGACCGGATTTTCCGGCTTTGCGACGACGTCGGCGAAAAACGGCGCGATTTTGGACGGCGTCG
>JAZQAP010000573.1:0-4234 GCA_045545275.1 Thermoguttaceae bacterium
ACGCGCTCGATCAGGCGTTCGCGCGGAATCATCGCTTCGGGGAGGAAATCGCGGAAACCTTTCAGGGTGCGCGGCTCGATCAACTTTTTCTTCTGTTCGGGAGACGATTGGGACACGACGTTGCTCTCGCTCGGTTGATAACGGGGGAAATAGGGGAAACGGGGCGATTTTGACGGTCGAACGGTTTGAACGCGCGCTCGGCGGCAAAACGCTTATTAATTAATAAGGGCAAAATCGGGGAAAACGTCGAAACAAGCGCCGCCGAGCGAACGTCGACGGCGTTAAACGGCGCCGGTTTTAACGGTTGCGCGACGCGCTATTTCGACTCTTCGCATTTTTCGCGCAAACGGTCGAAAAGCGCGAGGAAACGGTCGCGGGTTTCCGGTTCTTTGCGAGCGGCGATGGCGGCGCGCGGGTGTTGGTTGAATTGACCGGTCAACATATATTCCGGGAGCGGGCCCCACTCGATTTCGCGGCGCAACGGAACGAGCGCGTTTTCCAAACATTCGATAATCGGGCGCAACTTGTAATTTTTCGCGTTGACGACCGACAAAAGGAGCTCCATCGGGCAATTTCCGGCGCCGCGACCGAGTCCGCCGATCGACGCGTCCAACCGCGTCGCGCCGCAACGAGCCGACGTTAAGGTGTTCGAGAACGCCAGCTGCATGTTGTTGTGCGCGTGCATCCCGACTTCTTTTCCCGCCGCGTTGGCGAAACGGAAGTACTTTTGCGTCAAATATTCCGTTTGCGCGGGCGTCAGCGAGCCGAAACTGTCGACGATAACGATCGTGCCGGTCGGCGTTTCGACGAGACGCTCCAACACGCGGTCGATAACGCTTTCGTCGACGGCGGTAACGGCCATCAGGTTGGCGCAAACTTCGTACCCTTTTTGCGCGGCGTCGTCGATCATCGCGACCGCTTCGTCGACTTGATAATCGTAAAACGCGACGCGAATCAAATCGAGCGGGCTCTTTTCCTTCGGAAGGACGGCGGTTCGCCAGTCCGACTTTTCCGCGTCGATCATACAGCTGAGTTTCAAACCGGTTTCCGGATTTTCGCCGACGACGGCGCGGAGGTCGTCTTCGTCGCAATATTTCCAAGCGCCGTTTGCGTCGCGGGGGAAAATGCGATCCGAATTCTTGTACCCGACTTCCATATAGTCGACGCCGGCGGCGGCGCAAGCGCGGTAGACCGCTTGAACGAACTCCAAGTCGAAGCGGTGATCGTTGACGAGCCCGCCGTCGCGAACGGAACAGTCGAGAATTTTGATATTCGGATTGTCGATACCCCAAAGCGCGCTCACTCTTCGGCTCCTTTTTGTTCGAGCGTTGACCGAATGGCCCAATACGGCGACGAAGCGCGGCGCCGCGTTTCGTCGGAGACGGCCGTTTCTCGCCGAATTTCGACAAAGCGCGCCTCTTATCCGTTAATTTAACCGAATTTTTTGCCGTTGTCAAGTTTTTACCTCCACGAAAACGCGTTTCCCTCGAAATTTGTTCGCGATCTCGCCTTCGACGCGGACTTTTTTCCGCAAAATCGTTAAAGTCGAGCAAGTTTTGTCGGGCAAAAGAAGGCCCGCTTGCGGAAAACGCGGAAACTTTTATAATATTAACGTTTGCTCCGAGCGTTCGGCGTCGAACGTTGGAGCGGAAACGGAGCGAACGGTCGCCGCGTCGGACGCGAAAACGGAAGGCGCGATATAAAGACGTCTATATTAATAAGGGGAAAAATTTGAAAACGTCGCTAACGATCGGGAACGTCGTCGTTTCGCCGCCGGTTTTGTCGGCGCCGATGGCCGGGTACACCAACTTCGCGCATCGGGAGCTGTTGCGTTATCTCGGCGGGGTCGGGCTGATCGCGACGGAGATGGTCAGCGCTCGGGCGTTCGTCTGCATGGAGGCGCGCGGGGACGGCGAGCCGCCGCGACTTTGGGGCGTCGCCGAGGAGCCGCGACCGTTGGCGGTTCAGATTTGGGACAACGCGCCGGAAACGCTCGAAGAATTGGCGCGCCGACTCGCGAAAGAGCTGAACGTCAGCGTCGTCGACTTGAATTTCGGCTGTCCGGCGCCGGCGATCGCGAAACGGTCGGCGAGCGGTTCCTATTTGCTCCGCGACCCGGCGAAAGTCGGCGAGTTGGTCGGGCGGGTCGCTCGAATTTGCGCGCCGACCCCGGTAACGGCGAAGATTCGGCTCGGGTTGACCGCCGATTCGATCAACGCCGTCGACGTCGCGCAAGCGGTCGAGGAAGCGGGCGGCGCCGCGCTGACCGTTCACGGGCGCACCGCGAAGCAGATGTATTCCGGTTTTGCCGATTGGGACGAAATCGCGAAGATTAAGGGCGTCCTCCGCAAGATTCCGCTGATCGGGAACGGCGATATTAAAACGCCGAGCGAAGCGGTCGAGCGGCTCCAAAATTACCCGGTCGACGGGATTATGATCGGACGCGCCGGTCTCGACAAACCTTGGATTTTCCGACAGATAGCGCAACTCCTTAACGGCGAGACGCCCGAGCCCGACCCGACGCTCCGCCAACAGCGCGACCTCCTCTTGAAGCATTATTCGCTCGTCGTCGACCGTTTCGGTAGAGAACGCGCCGTCGTCATGATGCGTAAAATCGCTTGCCATTATTCTAAAGGGCGGCCCGGCGGACGCAACTTCCGCGACAAAATCGCCCGCGTCGCGACCGAAGAGGAGTTCCTTGCGACCGTCCGCGACGCGTTCGTCGTCGAACCGGACGAAACGGGAGCGGGGGAAACGAAGGAAAGTTAGCGGCGGCGAACAAAAAAGGAAAAAAACGGGGATTTAAAGGCGGTTTGGGAGAAACGCGGAGAATTTAACGGCTGAAAAGCGCGCGTTCGCGGGGAATTATCGCCGTTTCGACGCGTAAATTCCGGAAAAATGTCGCGTTCGGAAAAAACGTTAAAGTCGATGCGGCGCGACGACGATAAAATTACCGACGGAGCATCGTCGAAAATCGGACGCTTAAAATCGGGCGTTGGGGGCTTTTTTTTGGGAAAAAAGACGAAAACGCGCCTTTGAGCGAAAAGGACGTTATTTTTTCCCTTGACGGGCGCCGTTATAAAGCGTATAATTGCCCTTATTGATACGACGCGTTTTCTCCGTCGTTCTTGTCGCCGCAACGCCTTTATAAAGTATAACGAGTTTTTTGATGATCCGGGTTAAAATAGCGGGAACGGGTTCTTACCTACCCGAGCGCGTCGTTACGAACGACGAGCTTGCGGAACGTTTGCCGAAAACGTCGGACGAATGGATTTTTTCGCACACCGGCATTCATGCGCGCCACATCGCCGCCGACGACGAATCGGCTTCGTCGATGGGGTTGATCGCGGCGCGTCGGGCGATGGAGTCGGCGGGAATCGGCCCCGAAGATTTGGGGATGATTATCGTCAGCACGTCGACCCCGGACTACGCGCCGACGCCGTTGACCTCTTGCGTTATTCAAGATAAGCTCGGCGCGAAAAACGCCGCCGCGTTCGACATGAGCGCCGCGTGTTGCGGGTTCATTTACAACCTGGAAATCGCGAAAAACTTCTTCTCGAACCCGAATTTCCGCCGTCCGATTTTGCTGATCGGCTCCGAGGTGATGTCGCGGAAAGTCGACTGGAACGATCATAAAACCTGTATTCTCTGCGGCGACGGCGCCGGCGCGGCGGTTTTGACGGCCAGCGACGACGAAAGCGGTATCGTCGATTCGATCATGAAGGCCGACGGCGCGGGCGGGAAACACTTGACGCTCGAAGGCGGGTGTCGTTCGAGCGATTCGCTTCGGCATCCGTTGGCGCACGTCTTGCAGATGGGCGGAACGCAGGTTTACTCCTTCGCGGTGAAGGCGTTGGCGGAGGTCGCGACCGAGTTGGCGGCGCGCAACGGGCTGACGTTCGACGACGTCAAGCGGATTGTTCCGCACCAAGCGAATTATCGGATCATTTGTTCGGCGGCCGACCGCTTGAAGTTGCCTGAAGAGAAGTTTTACATCAACCTCGAGCGCGTCGCGAACATCGCGTCGGCGTCGATTCCGATCGCTCTCGACGAGATGAATCGCGGCGGTTTGTTGAAACGCGGCGACAAATTGCTCCTCGCCGGGTTCGGCGCCGGGCTCACTTACGGCGGGAACTACCTCGTTTGGTAACGCGGGAGATTGGGGAAAAATAGGCGTCGGCGAACGTCGCGGCGCTTTCGGAAAATTCGGCGGTCGGGGCGTTTTAGGCAAAGC
>JAZQAP010000574.1:0-5839 GCA_045545275.1 Thermoguttaceae bacterium
GGCGTCTTGCAACGCTTTCTTTTCGTCCGCGGCGCGCTTCGCTTTGTCGGCTTCCGCTTTCTTGGCGCGTTCTTCGGCGGCTTTCGCTTTCGCTTCGTCTTCGGCGGCCTTGGCGGCGGCTTCTTCGGCGATTTTCGCGTCGAGTTCGGCTTTCGCGGCGGCTTTTTCCGCGTCGACGGCGGCTTGCGCTTCGGCTTGCGCTTTCGACGCTTCCTTCGCGGCGCCGTTTTTGCCGAGTCGCGTATCGTTGGCGACTTCCGGAGCGCGGTACCACTTCCCGGCGAGCCAGTCGGCGAGGAGGCCGACCTCTTTTTCGGTCATCAGTTTGTCGCCTTCGGTCGGGCAATACGCCGGCATACGGTCGTTATGGTCGCCGTAGAAGCGTTTTTGCGTCGGGTCGGCGATGAAACCGGCGATCCAGTCGCGGCTCATGTAACCGCGGAGGTCGCAAGCGTGGTCGTTTTCTTTGCCGTAGAAGGCGTGGCATTCCGTGCAGGTGAGGAATTCCATATCGGAAATCGCGTTTTCGGCGAGTCCGAGGTATTTCCCTTCGACAAACGGACGCGGCGCGTCGAGTTGCGCTTCGGCGGCCAAGACTTCCGCCATCGAGTCGCACGCGGCGACGATCGAGGCGCGGAGCATGTTGAAATATTTCAGGTCTTCCGCCGGAATCGGCTCGTCGTTTCCGTTGAGCTGCGCGAGATAAGCGTCGGTCAGGAAGGTCGCCGGGTCTTCGTCGACGATATATTGAGCGTTTTCGGCGTCGAAGAGCAACTCTTGGTAAACTTCGTCTTGAAGCGTCGCGAGGAGAACGTCTTTGAGCCCGACCAAAACCGGCGCCGGAAGACGCGGTTCGAGTTCGCCGATAAATTCGGCGTCGGCGAATTTCGCTTCGATCGTCTCGGCGAGTTTCGCGACGTATTGTTGTTGCGCGGCGGCGATCGTTTCTTCGTCCGCTTCGCCGTCTTCGTCGATAATCGTCGTCAAAATTTCGACGTTTTCTTCTTCCGCGACGAAGTCTTCAAAGACCGACTCCATAACGTCGAACGCCGGGGACGCGTCGGCGGCGATAACCTTGGCGACCAAACCGAGCGGGTTCGGCATAAACGAGCCGTCGTCGAGCGTCGCGCCGCTGGCGACGCGGCCCTTCATGAAGCCGATCATCGAGCCCTTTTCGGCGAACGCGGTTTTGCCGAAGAAGTCCGGGTCGGCGAGCGTTTCTTCGTTGGTGAAGCCGCGAATCCAGTCGGCGGTTTGCGCGCCGAAGAGGTTCGGAGCGGTCGGGTCTTCGCAAACGATCGGCGCGTAATCCGGGTTCGGTTCCGCGCCTTCCTTCGCTTGGAAGTTGTGGCAGCTGGCGCAGTGTTGCGCGAAGAGTTTCGGGCCTTGAACGTAAGCGTCGTTTTTCAGGAGCGTTAAGGCGCCGGTTTTCGGAATCCCCGCCGGAGCGAAGGTCAGTTCGACGGCGCGCTTCGCCAAGCGGTCGGCTTCGCCTTTGCTCGCCAAGAAACCGGGCGCGTGTTCCGGGTTCTTGTAGTCGTCCCAATACGAAAGGTACGTGAACCAAGCGCAAACGACCGTAAAAACGCCCGCGACGGCGACGCAAAGATAATATCCCGCTTTATTGCGACTCAAAATCGGAATCGCAAGGAAGAAGAGCAGAATTGCCGGCGGAACGACGAAGATCGCGTAAATCATCCCGATCTTACCAAAGATCGGCAGTTTCGACATATGGTAAAGCGCGCGGAACGACCATTCCGGACGGGCGGCGTCGTAGGAACCGGCCGTGTCGACCGGCGACGTAAGACCCGCGCCCAAATAGGCTTCCGCCGGAAGCGTCGCGGCGCGTTCGGCGATTTGCCCGGACGTCAGCGAGTGTTGGAAAACGAGCAAAAGCGCGGCGCCGAAAACGACCAAGCAAGCGACGCCGGTGAAAAGGGCTTCGCTTCCCCAGAACGCGCGGCGTTTTTTATCGGCGCAAGCCAAGGCGCATTTGTGTCCGACTTCGTCGAAACGCGATTCCTTAGCGAGAATCGCGCGGGAGCGGTAGTCGGCCCACTTCCAAAACGCCATCATCGCCAAACCGCCGCCTCCGAAGACCGCGATGTGCAGAATCAGGAAGCGCGTCAGCGTCAGGGCGCCGAATTGCGGGTCCGGGCCGCCGACGACGAGTTGGTAAAGCGGAACGCCGATCACCGGCAAAAGTTGCAGGAACGCGACGCGGGTGTACGTCGCGAAGTAGCCGGAAAGGGACCAATTCAAGAGGTCGCCGGTCAGGCAGCTGCAGAGCGAGAAGAGGAACATCCCGATCGCCGCCCAATAGACGAACTCGCGCGGACGACGGCAGCCGCCGTGAACGATCAAGCCCAAGACGTAAAGCCCGCTCAACCCGACGAACAACTGCGCCGAATAGTGGTGCAAACCGCGAACGAACCAACCGCCCGGCAGATGATACTGAATGTAGTAAACGCTTTCCCAAGCGCTCGTCGGACTCGCCGAGTAGAACGCCCAAAGGAAGAGCCCGGTAATCCCCTGCATCAGGAAGAGGAAAATCAACGTTCGCGGAAGGAAACGGCAAAAGCAGTTCGCCGCCGGAACGCTCCAATTAGCGACCTTTTGAAAGCCGGCGCAAAGACCGGTTCTTTCGTCCAACCATTTAAATAAATTCATTTTTTTATTTCCGTTTATTAAATCTTCGCTCTTCGTCGCTTTTCGGCGCTCGCGTAGACGCTCCGACGTTTTGGGCGTTTCCGCTTTCGTCGGTTCTTCGTCGTTCGTTCGCGCTCTCGCCGTTCGCCGCTCGCAATTTCGCTCTTATATTAATTAATAAGGAAAGAAACCGGTTCGCCGCGCTCTCGTCAAATCGCGAAAATCGTTTTTATCGTTCGAATCCGGACGCTTTCGCCGCGT
This sequence comes from Thermoguttaceae bacterium, assembly GCA_045545275.1. Classification (GTDB taxonomy): domain Bacteria; phylum Planctomycetota; class Planctomycetia; order Pirellulales; family Thermoguttaceae; genus RUG369. Next base: position 2,911 of record JAZQAP010000574.1, read on the forward strand.
CCGCCGCTTCGTTTTCGCTCAGACCGGCTTCTTTTCGGCGGTTCCGAGTTGGAAGTTTTGGAACTTGACGAAAACTTTGCCGCCTTCGATTCGCGTTTCGAGCGAGTCCATCGAGCGCGCCGACTTCGTCGTTTCCGGGTTGACGCGTTCGCCGTCGAGCTCGAAAACGTCGCCGTGGCAGGGGCAGAAGAAGAGCGTTTGCTCTTCGCCGCTCACCGGGTGCTTCATCTTCCCGGCTTTGATGCGGCAACCGGCGTGCGGGCAAATCGACTGGAACGCTTCGACCGCTTCGCCGACGCGGCGCAGGTAAACGACGCCGATCGTTTGGTTCGCTTCGGTCGCCCAAGCGTCGTTAAGGTTGTCGGCGATCACGAACTGACGCGGCGTTTCGTCGAGCGCGTCGAGCGTCGTCAGTTCGTATTCTTTGCCGGAAAGGCCTTCCTGTTGAAGCGGATAGAGCGCCATCTTCGCTCCGGCGCAAACCGGAACGGCCAGCGCCGCGACGCCGACTCCGGCCCCGACCGCGCCGAGGCAGAAATCGCGACGAGTCGCCTCGCCGGTCGCGTTTTGCGCTTGATTATCGTTTTTCTTCGACATAGTGAAATAACTCCTGCTAAAATTGCGCCGTTCGTTTGATTTACGTTTGCCGCCGCCACGAAACGCTCGGAAAAAAACTTTTCGCGACGTCAAAACCAAAACGCGACAAATTCGAATAAAGCGCGCTGACGAAAGCTCGGCCGCCGAACGCCGCCGAGCCGCAAAACTCGCCGACGCAAAAGCCGCCGCTTTTATTTTAAACGATTCGGAGAAAATTTTAAGGCGACGCGCCGCCAAATCGGGAAAAAAGCGTTCTTTTTCTTGCCGTTTTCGGCCTTTTTTAGCGCAAATACTCATTTTACGCGGGAACGGTTCGTTCGTCTCGCCAACGTCCGCCGTTTCAATCGTCGCAATCGTTAAAACCGGTCGCGCTCGCCGCCCAACTTCGACGCGTCGAGCCCAAACGCGGCGTCTCGGCGTTCCGTTATTTCGCGCATAAGCGGCAAAATCGCCGCCAAACCTGTTTTTCTCCCAAACAGCGCAAAGCGCCCGTTTTCTCCAAACGTTTCTTTTAACGTTAAGGTAAACGAAAGCCGCAAAGTTGCAAGAGAGGCTGCGCCCGAAAAATGCAAAAAAACGGAAAATTTTACAAAAGTTGGCGTCGACGCTCGTTTTTTTCGCCGCGTCGTCGTTTTACGACGTATATTTTCGCAAGAAAAAGCTCGATTTCCGCGTCGAGGAAGCCCGTTTTTGAAAGGAGCGCAAAAATGAAACAAAACCTTTTTAACAACTTTACCGATTTTATCGACTCCGCCGTCGCTCGCGGCGCTCGATTTTGCCCCGATTGGGCGACGTATGACGACGACGATTTCGAAGCGGAACGTCGAACGCCGGTCGCGACGCTCGAAGAAACTCACCGCGACGCGCAAGAGTTCGCCGAAGCGCTCGAAAAATTCCGACTCGTTCACCGTCGACGCGCCGTCAGTTACGAGGAGGCGCTTTCCGTCCTGAAATCGCTCGGATACCGCAAAGACTAACCCGATCGACGGCGCAAAATCGTTTTAATCGTTAAATTTTCATTATCGCAACGTCGGCGTCGCGCTCGTTTTCCCCCGTCGCGACGCAATTTTAACGTTTTTCCCGATTTTAACGCCCGATTCCCCGCCGCAAACTTTCCCTTTCTACCGTCGACCGAACGCAATGACGACAAGAATTATTTTTTCGGCGCTAATATTCTTTTTCGCGCTTTAATAAAATCGTTTTTTAATCGAACGCGCGACCAAAAGCGCCGTTTCGCCGCTCGACCGTTTTTTCGAAACGCTTCAAATCGCCGCCAAACCAAAATTACTCGGAGCGTCCGCAACCGCAACCGCTCGACTTTTCGTCTTCGCCGCCGTTGCAACCGCCGCAACCCGCGCAACCGCAATTTTTCTTCTCCGCGCCGCCCCCGCAACCGCAGCCGCAACCGTTCGACTTGAACGTCCGACGCGCCCGCAAGACGACGTAAATCAAACAAACGATAACAATCGCTCCGACAATCAATTTTTCCAACGTTTTTCCTCCTTCGCCGCGTTCTCTTTCGTTCGAACGTTCCCCGCCCGACGTTTCCCGTCGCGTTTTCATTTTATCGACCAAATCGCGCCTTTTCGCCCGGTTGAAAGCGCGTTTCGTCCCTTTTTTCCTTTTTTTCCCCGACGAGGGCGCCTCCCGCCCGAAAAACCTTGCCGATTTTAACGGTTCTACCGGTCGAATCGCCGTTAAATTCGATTAGGTCGCCGCCGTCGCGTTAAAAATCGGTTGTTTTTCGACGCCGCGCCCTTTATACTATAGACGTTTTCGAGCTAGCGGTCGCTTTCGTCAAAATCGCTTCGCGCTCAAATAATTGCCCCGTTTTTCAAGGAGCCGCGCAATGCCCGTTCGTCGCCGTCTTTTCCCCGCTTTTTTATCGCTCGCGCTCGCCGTCGGCCCCGTTTTTTCCGCCTTGCCCGCCTTCGCCGACGCTCCCGCCGACCTGCGCGCCGCGTTCGACGCTAAAGTCGCCGCCGACGCCGAAGAAATCCCGCTCTTCAACGGCGTTAACCTCGACGGTTGGGAAGTTTGCGTTCGCGGTCTCGGCGCCTCCGACCCGAAGGGCGTTTTCAGCGTCCAAGACGGCGCGCTTCGCGTTAGCGGCGAAATGTACGGCGGCCTTATGTCGGTCGGCTCTTACTCGAATTACCGCCTGACGGTCGAGTTCAAATGGGGCGACGCGACTTGGGGCGCTCGCGCCGACAAAGCCCGCGATTCCGGCGTTTTGTTCCATTCGTTCGGCCCGGGCGACGGTTTCGGCGGCGTTTGGGCGCGCTCGGTCGAGGCGAACGTTATCGAAGGCGGCGTCGGCGACTTTTGGATC
>JAZQAP010000575.1:0-5667 GCA_045545275.1 Thermoguttaceae bacterium
CCAAAGCGCGTCGAGTTCCGCTTCGTCGGAAACCGGCTCGAGAACGTCGGTCGGTTGGAGCGACGTTTCCCGTACGTTCGTTTCCTCTTGATAAACGTTCGTTTGCGCGGTCAGCTCGTCGATCTCCTCTTGCAGCACGTCGAGCGCGGCGCCGTGTTCGCCGTCGTCGACGCCTTCGACGTTCGCCTCCATCGACGCAACCTCGGCGTTGACCGCCGCCAAATCCTTCGCGGTTTCCAGTTCTTTCAGGCGTCCTTCCAACTTCGCGACGGTCAACTCCATTTCGCTCTTTTTCTTCGCCATTTGTTCGGCGACGCCGCGCAATCGTTCGAAGGTCGTTTTCTTTTGTTCCGCGATCGACTGTTTTTGTTTCAAATCCGCGTTCCAACGGTCGAGCGTCGAGTAAACCTCGGCGGCGGAAACCGTTTTACCGCCGAACGTTAAGCCGATTTTCTTCTGTTGGTCGGTCAACGCGTCGCGCTCGCTCGGACTCGGCAGCCCCGCTTCCTTCGCGGCGGTCGCCAACGCTTTCATCGCGGCTTCCAACTTCGCGACCGCCTCTTGTTCGCGCTCCCAAGCGAGTTCGAGCGTTCGAGCGTCGACCCGATAGTCGCGCGCTTGCTCGTCCAACCGACCGATTTTCGCCTTCGTTTCGGCGATCGCCTTATTCGCCCGCGCCGCGGCGGTCGCTCGGTCGACCTTCTTCGACATTTGCGCCGCTTGATCCGACAAAAAGCCGAACTGCCAAACCGCGATCCCGACGACGACCGCTAAAATCCCCAACGTCGCTAAAACGCTCTTCACCATTTTACCCTCGTTTTCTATTCTCTCTATTTCCTCAAAGAAACGTCGAACCGGGAGCCGACGACTCCGCGTCGAACTCCGCGGCCGCCAACGTTTCGCAATACGCCGCCGTCGACTCGCGCATCGACTCCAACGCCGCGCAAGCGAACGGAAATTCGACGACCAACAGGAGCCCGACCGCCAGCGCGCAACGGTTCGCGACGCCGCAAAAACGCTCGACCGCCGCTTGCCGCTCGGCGCGTCGAACGGTCGCCGCCGCGCTCCGTCGAACGACCGTTTCCCAACGGTCGCGCAACGCGTCTTCGGTCGTTTCGTTCGTTCGTTTTCGTTCGTTCATTTCAAACGCCTCCTTCGCGGCGCCGCGTCCGGCCCCGCCTCTAATATAAAGGACGACGCGAAACGCCGCCGCTCCGGGTAAATTCGCTAAAAAAAAGAAAAAATTCCGAGAAAAACGCGAAAAATTTTCGCCGCTTCCTTTTCCGCTCGCCGTCTTAGCCGCGACGGCGTTCGAAACGCCCGACGATTCCTTGGCGGCGGACGCCCCGACGGTCGCGGGCTTTTCGCTCCGATTCGCGCCGTCGCGACGTAAAAAAACGCCCGACCGCGCTAAAACGGTCGAGCGTCTTCTACTTCAAGCCCCGGCGTTCGTTTCGTTTCAGGAAACGAAATCGGCGATGCGGTCGAACGCTTCTTTCAGGTTCTCCATACTCGCGGCGAACGAAGCGCGAGCGTACCCCTCGGCGCCGAACGCGCTCCCCATCACCGTCGCGACCTTCTTTTGTTCGAGAAGCGCCATGCACCAGTCTTGGCTCGTCTCGACCTTGACGCCGTTGTATTCGCGCCCCAAAAACTTTTGAATGTTAAAGAACGCGTAAAAAGCGCCGCCCATTTTGCCGCAGGTCATTCCCGGAATTTCGGCGATGCGACCGGCGACGTAATCGCGGCGTTTTTCGAACTCGACGCGCATCGCGTCGACGCAACTTTGATCGCCGGTAACGGCGGCCAACGCGGCGTATTGGCTGACGCTGCACGGGTTCGACGTTTCTTGACTTTGCAGACTCGCCATCTTCTTCGAAACGTTTTCCGGCGCGAACGTCCACCCGACGCGCCAACCGGTCATCGCGTAAGTCTTGCTGACGCCGTTGATCACGATCGTGCGGTCGGCCAAGCCTTCGCGCAGCGTCGGGAAACTGGCGAACGGCGCGCCGTCGTACACCAAGCGTTCGTAAATTTCGTCCGAAACGACGAAAAGGTCGTTTTCGATCGCAATATCGGCCAACGCTTCCAACTCGGCGCGCGTGTAGCACGAGCCGGTCGGGTTCGACGGACTGCAGAGGAGCAACATCCGCGTTTTCGGCGTGATCGCGGCGCGAAGCGCTTCCGGCGTCAGTTTGAAGTCGTCTTCTTCGCGAGTCGGCACGATCACCGGAACCGCGCCGGACAACTTGATCAGTTCGGCGTAGCTAACCCAATACGGCGCCGGCAAAATCGCTTCGTCGCCCGGGTTCAACGTGCAGAAAAAGGCGTTGTGGAGCGAGTGTTTCGCGCCGTTCGAAACGACGATTTGCGACGGTTTATACTCGAGCCCGAACCGCGCGAAGTAGTCGGCGCAAATCGCTTCTTTCAGCGCCGGAATACCGCTGGCGACGGTGTAGCGCGTATGCCCGGCGTTCATCGCGGCGACCGCGGCTTCGCAAATGTGTTTCGGCGTGTTGAAGTCCGGTTCGCCGACGCTCAAGTCGACGACCGTTTCGCCCTTCGCTTTCAACTCTTTCGCCTTCGCGGACATCGCGAGCGTCGCGGACGGTTCCATCCCTTGAACGATTTTAGAGAGAGCGATCGCCATTTTTCCCAACCCCTCAAAGTTGTCTTTTTTACGTATTTTTCCTCGTCGACGTTTTCCAGCCCCCCAAAGAGCGCCGGAACGCCGAGTAAATCTTACTTATTATACTCGCGGCGGCAAAACTCGCAAGGAGCCCGCAAGGCGCGTCGACGAAAAAAAGCCCTCTCGCTCAAAAAAACGAGAAAATTTCTCGTCCAAGAGTTCGAAAGGGCTAATTCGTCGTGAAATTCGACGCGTCTTACCGCCGAGGGCGCCGGTCGTCGACGCCGCTTATTTTTTCCAGTCGGGGGAAACGTACTCGACTTCGACGATCGAATGCAATCCGCCGCGCGGCGTGAACTCGGCGGTCAGTTTCATGTAACGCGGCTTCATCGCCCCGGCCAAGTCGTCGAGAATGCGGTTCGTAACGCGTTCGTAAAAGATTCCCTCTTGACGGAACGCTTGCAGGTAGAGCTTCAAACTTTTCAATTCGACGCAAATTTTGTCCGGGATAATCTCGAACGTCAGCGTTCCGTAGTCCGGTTGGCCGGTTTTCGGGCAGAGCGACGTGAATTCCGGCGCGACGTGCGTGATTTTATAGTCGCGGTTCGGGTACGGGTTGTCGAAAAATTCCAACATTTCCGGGGACGGGTTCGACGTTTGCACGAACGACATTTTCGGCTCCTTTTTTCGCGATATGTTTCAAGAAAGCGTCGAAAACGCTTCCGTTTTGTCATTAATATTAATAGCGTTTCTCCGCGCGAAGGTCAAACGCCGCCGTTCGGACGCATCGCGACGATTTCCTCGACAAGCGCGCCGTAGTCCTCCGCTCCGTTCGAACGCGGGTCGTAGTCGAAAATCGACTGTCCGAAACTCGGGGCTTCGGCCAATCGGACGTTGCGGCGAATTTTCGTTTCAAAAACAACGGCGTTCCCCCAAGGCGACTCCGCGCCGCGCTCGCTCGTCATGAACGCTCGCACGTCGCCGGCGACCTCCTTCGCCAACGAAGTGCGCCCCTCGAACATGCACAACACGACGCCGGAAACGCGGAGTTTCGAATTCAAACGCTTCGAAACCAAGTCGATCGTTTGCAAAAGTTTGCTCAACCCGTGCAAGGCGAGGAAGTGCGGTTGAAGCGGAATGAAGACCTCCTCGACGGCGGAGAGCGCGTTCAACGTCAAGACGCCGAGCGACGGCGGACAGTCGACGATAATATAATCGAATCGCATGTCGTCGGCGGCGATTTTGTCTCGCAAAATCATTTCGCGACCAAAAACGCTCGACAGTTCGAAGTCGGCGGCGGCCAAGTCGAGGTGCGCCGGAATCAGCCAAAGGTTGTCCGCGACTTGGCGGCGAACCGCGGAAAGCGGCTCGTCGTTGACCAAGACGTCGTACACCGACGGAAATTCTTTCTCGAACGTAACGCCGAAATGCAGGGTCGCGTGCGCCTGCGGGTCGAGGTCGATCAGCGCGACCTTCGCTCCGGTCGCCGCTAGCGCCGCGCTCACGTTCACCGCCGTCGTCGTTTTCCCGACGCCGCCCTTTTGATTCATCACCGCGATCGTTCGCATTTTTTCGCTCCTTTCGATCCGTTTACCGACGCTAAAACTCCGTTCCGTCGGGCGCCGTCCGCTCGACGCGAGTCTCCGACGCGACGCGCCTCGAAAACTCGACGTCGACAGTATAATCGAAACGTCGCCAAACCGCAAGACGGACGCGCAAATTTTTTTTAGCCTTCCCCCGCTCCGCTTTCTAGCCGTCGCGCCGGCTATAACGATTACGTCAAATAAACCGAATAAAACGAATCGTTTTTCTTAATTTTTCTATTTTTTCTATCTTTCTTATTTTAACATCGTATCGCATTGCCGAGAATTTGTTATAATGTCGGTCGGTAATCAAACGCGACAATTTCGTCGCGCCGCGTCAATTAAGCGATTTTCGACAAGAATATTTTCGTCGGAATCGCGAGATAACGCTAAAATGAGTGAAGCGGGGCAAGCTCGCGCGCCGATAATAATCGACAAGGGTTTTCCAGTTTTCCGTCCTTTCGCGACGCGAAACCGGAACGCCTCGAATTCGGCGACGAACGTCGATAACCGTTGCATAAAAACGACGCGACATTGACATTTTTTCTCCGCCGCGACGCCGACGTTTTCCGTTTGCGCGTCGCCGGTCGGCGCGGTCGTTAATCGTCGATGAAAAAAAGTCGGCGGTTCGACGCGACAAACGTCGAGGGTTATATTGTCAAAGCGCGCAAAATAGACAAATCGCGAATTTTAGCGAAAAGCGGCATTTTTTCGAATAAACTTTCGCTCGCGGCGCGCGGCGTCGAAATTGAATTGGAAATAACGCGTTTATTACGCATGGAGACGGTTCGTCCGTTAGAAATCGATGGAGGTTAAAATGAAAAGAATTGTTGGGGCGGCGCTGTTATTAGCGGCGGCATTCTTTGCCGCGCCGCTTGAACAGGCGCAAGGCGCTTGGTGCGGGGCGGCGTCTTATCGCTGGTGCCGGCCGCGCGCGTGCGAGTTCACGACGCAAAGCTGCACGGTGATGAAGACCTGCCGCAAAGTCGTGTACGAGCAAGAGCAAGTCGTTTGCTATCGGACGTCCTTCCAAAAAGTTCCGGTTACGCGCCGCGTCCTTTGCACGAAGTACGTTCCGGAAACCCGCGTCCGCGAAGTTCAGTACACCGTTTGCCGTCCGGTTTGGGAAAATCGCCAAAAGACGGTCGCCCGCACGGTGAACCGCACGATTTGGCAAAACTGCCAAAAGCAAGTTCCGTACACCGTCTGCAAGCCGGTTTACGAACAACGCCAACGCCAATACACCGTCTGCAAGCCGGTTTGGGAAGTTCGCCAAAAGCAAGTTCCTTACACCGTCTGCAAGCCGGTCTACGAACAACGCCAACGCCAATACACCGTCTGCAAACCGGTTTGGGTTAACTGCCAAAAGCAAGTTCCGTACACCGTCTGCAAGCCGGTTTACGAACAACGCCAACGCCAATAAGTCGGAGGCCAAGCGGTCTTAGGAAGACAAAA
>JAZQAP010000576.1:0-14148 GCA_045545275.1 Thermoguttaceae bacterium
CGCGGCGTCAAAATCAAGCGTCGGCGGAAACCGGGCCGACGAACTCGAGGTAGTCGTCCAAAACCCGCGTCGAACCGTTTTGAACCGTCGCGATCGCGGCGCGAATCAGCGGAAGTTCTTTCGCGACAAAGTAATCGACGACCTTCTTTTTGCGGTCGCATTTCGTCGCTTGCGACAGGAGGTAGTGGCCGACGAGAATCGCGATTCCGGCGTCGACGAGCTTGCGGGCGCGGAGGTCGACGTAAGAGGCGCCGAGACCGCGGGCGTAAGCGATCGCGTCGTCGAGTTCCGCGCGAACGGCGATCAGCTTTTCTTTCAACGCTTCGAGCGCTTCGTCGCCGAGGTCTTTCGCTTCGAATTCGGCGACGTAACCTTGGAAAACGCCGGAGGTTAAGCCGCGAATCGCCGCGACGACTTGCAGTTGCGACGTGCCTTCGTAAATCGTCGTGATGCGGGCGTCGCGGAGGTAGCGTTCCGCCGCGTAGTCCTTCATATAGCCGCTTCCGCCGAGGACTTGGATCGCGTCGGTCGCGACGGAAATCGACATTTCGCTGCAGTAATACTTGCTCATCGGGGTGAGCATCGCGTTCAGCTTCTTGTAGGCGCGGGCCTTTTGCTTGAACGATTTCTTTTCTTCGGCGGTCAGGGCGTCGGCGTTGCGTTCGAGGAGGCGGTTCGTGTTGTTTTCGAAGTCGCAAACGCGAGCCGTTTCGTAGGCGAGGGCGCGGGCCGCTTCAATCTTAACGCGAGAATCGAGAACGAGTTCGGCGACCGGAGCAAGTTGTTCGATCGGCGCGCCGAATTGTTCGCGGGAGTTGGCGTAGTCGCGAGCCAAGCGGGCCGCCGCTTCCGCGACGCCGAGCGATTGCGCCGCGATGCCGAGGCGGGCGCCGTTCATCAACGCCAAGACGTAGGTGATGAGGCCGCGTTGGCGTTCGCCGATCAGGCGGCAGGGCGTGTTGTTGAAAACGAGTTCGCAGGTCGGCGAACCGTGAATCCCGAGCTTGTGTTCGAGGTGGCGAACTTTCACCGTCGGGCCGCGGTCGGCGATGAAGAGGCTCAAACCGCGACCGTCGGCGATTTGCGCTTCGCTCCGCGCCAAAACGAGGAGAACTTCGCCGCAACCGTTCGTAATGAAGCGCTTAACGCCGTTGAGGAACCAGTTCCCGTTTTCGTCTTGCTCGGCGCGGAGACGGACGGCTTGCAGGTCGGAACCGGCGTCCGGCTCGGTGAGCACCATCGCGCCGGTAACTTCGCCGGACGCGAATTTCGGGAGATATTCGTCCTTAATTTCGTCCGACGCGAAGGCGTAAATGGTGTCGGCGATCCCTTGGAGCCCGAACATGTTCATAAACGAGCAGTCGCCGCGCGCGACGATTTCGGTCGCCATCGTGTAAATCAGCGTCGGGCAGTTGATCCCGCCGTATTTGCGCGGCAGGGTGAAGCCTTGCAGGTCGGCGCGGCTCATCTTGTCGAGGTTTTCTTGGACGAGCGGGTGAAGCGTAACCGTTTGATTTTCGTTGAGCGTGTTGCCTTCTTCGTCGACTTTTTCGGCGTTTTTCGCGAGCGTTTCGGCGGAAATTTCGCCGACGATCTCCAAGACGCGGCGGTAGTTGTCGACGGCGTCGTCGAGGTCGCGCGGAGCGTAGTCGGCGTCGCCGTTCGGCGTTTCGCGTTCTTGCATCGCCGCGATTTCTTTCAGGTCGAAATAATCGAGAAGAAATTTAATGTCTTGGTTGTCGCTAAAGTAATTGGCCATTAAACGCCTCCAAAGGTCGGTTGATTTTTGCTCTTTTATCGTCGCGGCTCGGGCGGGGGCGGCGGGTTCGGGAATCGGGGCGACTCGAAGTTCGAGCGAACAAACGATTCGGAACGCCGCGTCGGACGAAACGACGAGCCGCCCGCGCCGCAAGCGGGGCGAAACGCGTCGACGTCGGGGCCGAGCGTCGGAGGCGACCGGGGCGTCTTACTCCCGCGCGTCGGCTCCAAGATAAGGAATCGTCCTCATTATATACTATTTGTCCGTTTTGTAATACCCCAATTTTCCTCTCAAGGGCGTTTTTTTTCGCGATTCGGCCCCTTTTTTGACAAAAAAAGCTATTTTGTCGAAGACGAGGCTTGTTAAAAGAGCGAAACGGCGCCGATTGGACGGGTTGCGCGGAAAAATAGGGCGGCGTCGGAAACGTCGTTTTTAGAAAAGAGGCGGTTTGAGGAAAAAATAACGGGAATTGACGACCGTCGCGAGCTTGGAGGCGAAGAGAGGAAACGAGCGTCGCGACATTTGCGAGCTTGGCGGCAAGCGAAGTTGGATTTGGGAAAAATAGGGGGAATTTGCGTCGCGGCGAAGGAGAAAAAAGCGATGTTTTCTTGGTTTTTTATCGACCGACCGATCTTTGCGACGGTCGTCTCGCTGACGATTTTCGCGCTCGGAGCGATCGCGTTCGTTCGGCTGCCGGTCGCGCAATTCCCGGACGTAACGCCGCCGGTCGTCAATGTGCGGGCGAGTTTTCCCGGCGCCGACGCGGAGACGGTCGCGGAGTCGATCGCGATTCCGATCGAACGGGAGGTCAACGGCGTCGGCGGCTCCATTTATATGTCGTCGACTTGCGGCGCCGACGGGACGTACTCGCTGAACGTCTTTTTCGAAGTCGGAACCGACCCGAATATGGCGACCGTCTTTGTGCAGAACCGCGTCGCGCTGGCCGAGCCGAGTTTGCCGGAAGAGGTTCGGCGGCTCGGCGTCGTCGTCAAAAAGAGGTCGACGAACTTGCTCGCGCTCTGCTCGTTGCGCGAAAAAGAGCGGCGCGACGAGGCCGGGCGCGTTTTGCCGCCGACTCGCGACGACTTGTATTTGAGCAATTACGCGACGATTTTCATCGAGGAACGGTTGGCGCGGATACCCGGCGTCGGGGACGCGTCGCCGATGGACGAGCGCGATTTCGGGATGCGCGTTTGGCTCGACCCGAATTTGCTGGCGTTGCGGAATATATCGATTCAAGAGGTTTTGCGGGCGCTGCGAACGCAAAATACGCAGGTCGCCGCCGGGTCGCTCGGCGCGGAGCCGGTTCCGCGGGGGCAGGTCGAAACGCTGAACGTCTCGACGCGAGGTCGGCTCGAAACGCCGGAGGAGTTCGGCGAAACGGCGATTCGAACCGACGCGAACGGACGGGTTTTGAAGTTGCGCGACGTCGCTCGGGTCGAGTTGGGAAAGTACGATTATTCGAGATTTTCTCGTTTTAACGGTTCTCCGTCGGCGACCCTCGCGATTTATCAAACGCCGGGCGCGAACGCGTTGACAACGATGAACCGAGTGCGCGCCGAACTCGACGCGATGAAGCCGGAACTCGACGAAAACGGGCTCGAGCTGGTCGTCGGATACGACTCGACGCGCTTCGTCAAGGCGGCGGTCGACGAAGTGGAGGAAACGTTGATTTTCGCCGTTTTAATCGTCGTCGGCGTCGTTTATTTCTTTTTGCAAGATTGGCGCGCGGCGCTGATTCCGGCGACGACGCTTCCGGTTTCGCTCGTCGGCTGTTTCGGCCCGATGGCGGCGCTCGGCTTTTCGCTGAACTCGCTGACCCTTTTCGGGCTGGTTCTCGCCGTCGGGATCGTCGTCGACGACGCGATCGTCGTCGTTGAAAACACCAATCGAGTTTTAGCGGAAAATCCGAATTTAACGCCTCGCGAGGCGGCGAAACGGTCGATTAAGCAGGTTTTCGGGCCGATCGTCGCGACCACTTGCGTCGTCGTCGCCGTTTTTTTGCCGACGACGTTCGTTAGCGGAACAACCGGGCGGATGTATTCGCAGTTCGCGCTGACGATCGCGTGTTCGACCGTGTTGTCGTCGATTTGCGCGCTGACCCTGTCGCCGGCCCTTTGCGCGCTCTTTTTGAAAAGCGGGGGGAAAGGGGGAATCGGCGGAAGCGGGAACGGCGCGAGCGGTTTTAGCGGAATTGACGATTCTAACGAAAGAAACGGGAGCGGAAGGAACGGAGATAAAGAAGACGCGGCGCTTTCGGCAAGCGGCGTAAAAAGCGCGGACGTCGAAAGGCGAAAAGAAAACGGTTGGGCGAGTTGGGGGAGTTGGGCGAAATTTTGGCTCTTGGGCGGTTGGGCGCGTTTTGTCGTTTTGGGGCTTTTTAACGCGACGTTCGGAACGTTCGCGGCGCTTTACGAACGAGCGCTTCGGTTTGCGACGCGCTTTCCGATTTTCGGAACGCTCTTTTGGGCGGCGACGATCGCGGCGTTTCTTTTCGGCGTTCGAACGCTCCCGACCGGTTTTTTGCCGAACGAAGATCAAGGCGTTTTGTTCGTCGACGTTCGGCTTCCGGACGGCGCGTCGTCGGAGAGAACGGACGCGACGCTTGCGCAAATCGAACGGATTTTGCGGGAAACGCCGGGGGGAGAAGGGACGATCGCGGTCGGCGGGTACTCGATGATCGAAGGCGTCGCGGCGCCAAACCTCGCGTTGGCCGTCTTGACGCTAAAAGATTGGAAAGAGCGCGGGCCGGCGGAGAGCGCCGAAACGTTGAAGGCGCGATTGACGGCGGAGCTGACGCGGCGCGTCCCGGAAGCGCGAACGCTCGTTTTTTCGCCCCCGCCGATTCAAGGCGTCGGGACGTCCGGCGGACTCGAGTTCGAACTGCTCGACCGGCGCGACGCCGGTTCGGTCGCGCTTTGGGAAGCGGGGCAAACTTTGACGGCGAAAGCTAGCGAAAGCGGGGACTTTTTAACGGTCGCGTCGTCTTTTAATCCGGCGTCGCCGAAATATTTTCTCGACGTCGACCGCGAAAAGGCGAAGCGAATGGGCGTCGACTTGGACGAACTCTTCGCGACGCTGCGAACGCTCCTTGGGTCGACGTATGTGAACGATTTCAACCGTTTTGGTCGAGTTTTTCGCGTCGTCGCCCAAGCGGACGGGGCGTTTCGGCAAAACGAGGAGGAGGCGCTCGACTTGCCGGTCGTCGGCGCGGGGGGAGAAACGTTTCCTCTGAAAAGCGTCGCGGCGTTGAAAAAAACAGCGGCGCCAAGATATTTGAACCGTTTTAATATGTCGCCGGCGATTTTTATGACCGGCGTTCTCGCGCCCGACGTTTCGACCGGCGAGGGAATGCGGACGCTTGAAACGTTGGAACGTCGTTTGCCCGTTGGGTTTGCGGTCGATTGGGTCGGCGCGTCTTATCAAGAAAAGGAAACCGGTTCGGTAGTGTATTGGATTTTCGCGGCGGCGACGCTTTTCGGCTTTTTGGCGTTGGCGGCGCAATACGAGAGTTGGTCGGCGCCGCTGATCGTGATGACGGCGGTTCCGCTCGGCGTTTCGGGCGCGCTCGGGGCGGTCGCGCTGGCCGGGCTCGACGTCAACCTCTTTACGCAGATCGGGCTGACGCTGATGGTCGCGCTTTCGGCGAAAAACGCGATTTTAATCGTCGAGTTCGCTCGCGAGTTGCGCTTAAAAGAGGGAAAGGGAATCGTCGAAGCGGCGCGAAGCGCCGGAAAAACGCGGTTGCGCCCGATCGCGACGACGTCGCTGGCGTTCATTCTCGGCGTCGTTCCGCTGGCGGTCGCGACCGGGGCCGGAGCGGCGAGTCGGCGAGCGATCGGAACGGCGGTTTGCGGCGGAATGCTGACCGAAACTTTCGTCGGAATCTTGATAACGCCGGTTTTATTCGTTGTTTTGACGCGAATCGCCGAAGGAACAAGCCGACTTTGGCGACGAAACGGCGACGGCAAGGCGGCGGTTTAGCGAAAATAAGCGGAGTTTAGCGGTGTTAAAATTGTTGAAGCCGTTAAGGTTGACGAAATCGTTAGAACCGCTAAAAAGAAATCGGGACGCGACGTTCGAAAACGTCGCGTCCCGATTCTTTTAACCGCGTCGCTTTTGAGGCGGGGCGATTTTTTTAACCGCGTCGCTTTTGGGGCGGAGCGGGGGCGATTTTTTTAACCGCGTCCCGTTTGATTAACGCGCGCCGATTTAGGAACGCGTTCCAGTTTTAAACATTGACGGCGAGCGGTTTACGCCTCGCGAGCGCTTCCCATCGGAATGTAAACGAACTCGATTCCTTGGCCGTTTTCCGGGTCGAGGTTGCGCGAATATTGACGCGATTCGTCGTTATCCCAGTGTTCGAAGACGCCGAGACTTTGAACCGGTTCGCCCCCTTGACGATAAACGGTTCCGGACGGCGCGTCGTAAGGCGTCGCCATTTCGCGGAGCAAATCGTCGGCGTTGTCGCGGAGCAAAATGCGCGGCACGTTGTGATAGGCCGGTTCTTCGTTGTTTTTCGATTGCGAGTACAAGACGTCGAGCCCGACCGCTTGAATCGCCACTTGGTCGAACGACGCGAGGAAACAGGCCGGCCATTCGGGGTTTTCGTAAGGAATCGTCTTGTTATTGAACGGCGCGTTCGGGAAGTGTTGCGGATAACTGCGCCACTTGCGCCCGCAATAGAGGCCGTCGAGAAGCCAAAGGAGCGTTTTTTCGCCCAAGGAGGGGGACGCGCAAAGGGCGACGAGCGGATTATAGGCGTTTTTCGTCCCTTTTTGCTTCGTGTCGACGTACTCGCGCAACTCGCCCGACGCCGCGAATCGACCCGACGCGGTTCTTGGAGATCGTCGCGATCGCCGTTTGGCCCTCGGGGCTGTCCTCCATATAATTGTACGGATACGAGCGGGCTTCGACGTCGCCAAATTGACGATATATTCGGCGTCGCGGACTTGCTTCGCGACGAGTTTCGCTTCGCGGAAACGACCCGCCGAGAACTCGACGCCTTCGATCCATTCCGCGCCCTCGATTTCGCGAGCCGGATTGCGCGGTTGTTCGCGACGCGCCGGGCCGTCTTGCAAAATGCGAATATTCGGAAATTCGCTCCAAAGGGTCGGCGACGTCGCGGAGAAGAATTGGCGCTTGACGTCGTAAACGAGGACGTTTTCCTCCGGAACGCCCGCTTGGTTGACCAGTTGACGAACGACGGCCAAGACCATTTGCGGGGTCGCGTCGCAAAGATTGTCCTTTTTGCGCGTTCCGCCGTTGTTCAGGTTGATTTTGACCGCGACGACTTCGCCCTTTTGGCGCCCGCGTTCGAGTTTTCGGGTCGTCTTGTTGAAACGACGGAAGATTTTGTCCCAAGCGTCGGCGTCGGTCGGCGAGCGAGACCGGTTCTTCGCATTTATCGCGGTCGACGTATTCGTCGAACCGCCGTCGAGTTTTTTGTCTTCCGTTTACCGGGCCGGCGCGCGGCTTCCGGGTAACGCGCCGTCGCGACGCGACCGGGGAAGATTCCCTTCGCTTCGCCGACCGGTTCGTTCGACGGGCCCGGCTTCCAATCGAAACCGACCGCCGGACGATAACGCTCGTGCGTTTTATAACCGGAAGGGTTCGTATTTTCCGCGCCTTCGGCCGCTTCGGAGGAAGAAAAAGCGAGCGGAAGCGCGCCGTTAGCGCCGATTTCGTCAAAAATTCGCGTCTTTCAGTAAAATCTCCTAAACGAACCGCCCCCGGCGACGAGCGCGAACCCGTCGACGAGGGAAGAAAGTTGTTCAAAGAAAATTTTTACGTCCGAAACGCGCTAACGGGACGCGCGACGTCGGCGAATTATTCTTCCGATTTGTCGTCCGCGGCGTCTTTCGACGAGGTTTTTTTCGTCTCGGCGTTGACGGCGGAGTCGATTTCTTCTTCGATGCCCGCGACGCCTTTTTTGAACTCGGTAACGCTGCGACCGAGCGAACGCATCACCGACGGAAGGCGGTTGCCGAAGAGAAGGAAGGCGATCGCCGCGATGATGATCAGTTGGGTGGGGGAGCCGATCATAGCCAAAAGTTCGAACGACATAATAAACCTTTCGATTAATATAAACGGGCCGAAAACGCCGTCGACGGCGCGACGCGAACGCCTCGCCGGTCGAACGGAGCGCGTCCGACGACCGCAATCTGCTTAGGAAACGCGAAAGTCGCCCGCGCGGGGCTCGCTTTCGATTAACTTGTAAGTATTATAACCGAAATTGTCGCGAACTTCAACCAATTTTTCGAATTTCTTCGAAATTTTTCCAATTTCGCGAAAAACGGCGAACTTTCCGACGCGCGGCGCAAGAAACGAGGCCGGATAAAAGAAACGACGAAGGGCGACGACGGCTTTTAAGAGCTTAACGTCGACCGAGCCGTCGCGCCGACGTCGAGAAACGCCCGTCAAAAAGCCGAAGGGCCCGAGCAAATCGCCCGAGCCCTTTCGCCGCTTCCATTCGAAACGAACGCGAAGCAAACGCTTGTTATTGTTTTTATTTAAGATTAGCGTAGCACGAACGCTTCTTCCGGCGGGAAGAGAACGCGGAATTTTTCGCTCAACGCTAAAATCGTCTTCACCTGCAACGTTTCGGCGCGGATTTCCCCTTCGAGGTTCATTTCGGCCAAGATTCGGTCGACCGTCTCTTTCTCGACGCGGCCCTTAAACGCGCTGCAAAGGACGGAGCGGAGGAACTTGCGGCGATGGAAGAAAAGGGCGCGGACGAACTCGTGGAAAAATTTCAAGTTCGGAATCTTCGCCCGTTTTTTCTCGTTGTAAACGCATTGGACGATCGCGGAGTCGACTTTCGGACGCGGCCAAAAGACGCTCGGCGGCATAATGCGGACGATTCGGCAGTCGCACTGCGCTTGCATCCAAACGGCGAGGGCGCCGTAATCTTTGGTGCGAGGGCGCGCGACGATGCGGTCGCCGACTTCCTTTTGAATCGTTACCGTCATCGAATGCGGCGGAATATCCGTCAGCAGGAGGTTCGACATCAACGGCGTCGCGATTTGATAAGGCAGGTTCGCGCAAAGTTTGAAGCGGAAACCGGGGTTGTTCGCCAATTCTTCGCGCAAGACGTTTAAGACGTCGCGGTTGAGGCGGTTCTTGTTTTCAAGAATATCGGCGAACAAAAATCGAATATTGTCTTTGTCCCAATGTTCTTGTTTCGCCATTTCGTGCATCGTCGGGTCGACTTCGACCGTAACGACGCGCCCGGCTTCGAGCGCCATCGCGCCGGTCAGCGAGCCGGTGCCGGTGCCGACTTCGAGAACGACGTCGTTTTTGTCGAGTTGCGCCGACTCGTGCAGCAGGTGCAGAAGGTTCAAGTCGATGAGGAAGTTTTGGCCGAGTTTGCCGCGCGGGTGAATCCCGAGCGTCTCGAAGCGCTGCATCAAATACGACCGCGTTTGGTTGTTGGAAGAACCTTCGCCCATTAGGTTTGCCTTTTGCTCGACGAAATTGGGAAACGGAAACGGATTTCGAAAACGGTTCGAAGAAGGGCGTCGGCGCCGCGTTCGACCGTTTTGCGGAACGTCGGAGCGAAGCGGCGTTTCGGAGAAAACGCGCTCCGCCTCGCAATTATTTTAATCGATATTTCCGATTTTCCAAGGGCGCGACGGCGAACGGCGCGGGCTTTTTGCGCTCTTTTTTCGCCGATTATACCGGTTTTGACGGCGCGCTGGGAAAAAAGGCAAGTCGACGAACGCGGCGGTTTGAACCGAATATTTCGGTAACAACGGTTTTGACGGCGAAGTCGCGCGGCGTCGGCGATAAAAGGACGACTTTAACGATTTTAACGCCGTTCGGCTTCGAACGCGTCGACGGCGCGGGCGAAACGGGCGTTGAAGTCGGGGAGGAGGCGCAACGTCGCGGCGACTTCCGGGGCGGCGAAGACGCGAACGCGCTTGACGTAATCGTCGAACTGCTCTTGCGCCAACGCCCGAACGACCGGCGAAACGGTCGAAAGGGGGCGGTAAACGTTTTCGTCCGGGTAAAAAACGTCGATTTTGAATTCGACTTCCTTGTCGACGGGGGGCGCGTCGACGAGAAGGCGGCCCGGGACGCCGAGCGCGGTTGCGAAACGTTCCGAAATTTCGCGCAACTCCGAATAAGGGCGCCCGGCGAGTCGCGGGTAAAGGGCCGGCTCCTCCATTACGCTGAACTGCCGAACGCGCTTGAAAAGGCGACGCTCCGGCCCGAAGAGTCCGAGAAGGAGGCGGCGAGCGTCGCGACGGCGGGCGTCGACGGGGGAAAGGGGCGCGGTTTCGTCGTTGAAATCGGTAAAATCGTCAAAATCGGCGGCGTCGAGCGACGCGTCGACGGGAAATTGCGCGGTTGAAGCGAACTGGGCGGTTGCGGCAAAGTCGGCGGCGTTTGCGGAATTCGCGGCGTCGGCGGAGCGCGGCGTCGACGGCGAGTTTGACGGTCGCGTAAGGCGGAGGAGATAAGCGGCGATTTCGGCGTCGGAGAGGCGGCGGAAGTCGGCGATTAGACGCTCCGTCGGGACGTCTTGCGCGATCAAATCGACGGCGCGCTGGAACATAACGGTCGCCGAACGGGACGCGTGATGCCAATAAACTTCGCTGAACATAACGTAACGGGCGAAAACCATCAGCTCGGCGGCGGTTTTGCCTTTCGTCGAGATCGCGATTCCGTCGCCGCGCTCGTTGAGGCAAACGCTCCCGATAAGCCGCTCGACGTCGTAATTTTTGCCGTAAGGGACGCCCGCCGCGCAACTGTCGCGGAGGAGGTAATCGGTTTTGTCGACGTCGATCGGGCCGGAAAGAACGCTTGCGAGGAGGCGGAAAACGGTCGAACGGCGGGAAAATTCGGCGTCGGAGTCGTCCGGACGGCGCGTCGGCGGGCTCTTGCTCAAAACGGCGCAAACGTCGGCCGGGTCGACGTTCCAATCGGCGCGAATCGTCGGGGCCAACTCGCCGAGAAGGTAAGAGGCGGCGGCCTCCTCGTGCGGGATAAGGCCGGGAAGTTTCAGGTCTTCGAGGAGATGGCAAAAGGGGAAATGACCGACGTCGTGCAGAAGCGCGGCGAGAATCAAAATTTCCGCTTCCTCCGCTCGAACGAGGGCCGCGAACCGCTCGTCGTGCGCGAGTCGTTTCAATATTAATAGGGCGACCCGATAAACGCCGAGGGAGTGTTCGAAACGCGAATGCGTCGCGCCGGGGTAAACGAGGCGGACGAAACCGAGTTGCGAAACGCGAGTCAAGCGTCGGAAGACGCGGGAGTCGACGAGGCGGCGAACGCGCGGCGTCAACGGAACGTCGAGTTCCGGCGGAATCCGAACGAGGGACGAGCGAGCGTCGAGCCCGACGATTTCGGGGATTAATAGGAGGCGGCGAGCGTCGAAATCGGGCATTGGTTGTTGAAATAGGCGGGTTGGGGGAGCGGCGCGGACGGCGAGCAACAAACGGTAAACGTCGGGCGTCGGGGGATGAGAACGTAAGGTCGCGGGAACGCGAACGCGGCGTCAATCGTCGTCGGAATCGTCCGAAGCGTCGACGGCGTCGGCGGGGAGAACCGGGGGCGCCGCGAAGGCGGGACGGCGGTCGGAAGGGCGCGGCGGTCTCACTTCGGTCAGCTCCGCCTCGAAAAGTTCGCGAAGTTCGACGACCGCTTCGTTCTGCGCGAGTCGGCGATAAAGATCGCGGACGCCGGGCGCGGGGGCGGCGGGACGACGTTGAGGAGATTGCGAGAAACGACCGTCGGTTTCCGCTCCGGCGGAGCCGTTAAAATCGTTGCGACCGTTAAAGCTAGCGTCGGCGACGCGCCCGGAGACGGAAACGAACATATCCGCGTCGGTTTTCGACGGGTCGAGCAAGCAGCGAACCGCCGCGGGCGCGCCGAGCCGTTGGGCGAGCGACGCGCCGATTTTTTCTTTTTCGCGTTCGCAATAGTTGCGTTCTTGGCGTTTGGAACCCGGGAAGGAAACGATAAAAACGTTCGGCGCTTCGGTCGCGACCGAGCAAAACGTCGCCGCTTGCGTCGGCAAAACGCAACCGAGACCTCGCGTCGCGTCGAGCCAAGCGGCGGCGAGTTCTTTCGAGGAAAGGGCGAGCCAAGGAACGTCGGCGTTCGAATCGGACGACGTTTTGTTGTTTTCGTCGCGATTTTTTGGCGGGGAAACGGCGTTTGCGTTTTCGCTGCGAAAAGTCGGGCGCGGGGGGAGAGGACGACCGACGAGCGACGGCGCTTGGAAGGCGCGCGGCGGTTCGGCGAAGCGGGAGGTCGTCGACGGGGACGCCGAAACGGGGGAGCGTTCGAACGACGGCAACGCGTCCGAAACGTCGACTTCCGTTTCGAACGTACCGGATTCGGCGAGAAAATAAGGAGGTTCTTCGTCGAAGGGCGGCGCGTCCGGAGTCGACGGCGCGGAGGCGGAACGAACGACCGGAACCGGAATCGAGCGAGGGGGCGAGACGGCGGGACGTTCCAAGCGACTCGGCGGCGTCGCGGGGGACGGTTCCGGAGCCGGAGCGTTCGACGTCGAAACGGCGGAACGAACGACCGGAACCGGAATCGGAACCGAACGCGACGACGCGGCGAGGCGTTCCGCGGAAACGGGGCGAACGGGAGCGGGATTTCCGGCGGCGGATTCGGACGTCGAACGCGCGACGGCGGCGCGACGCGGCGTTTCGAGCGGCGGCGTTAAGGCGTTATTTTTTTTTTTGCCGTCCGTTTCGGGGGAAACGGGCGGGGCGTCGACGGCGAGATCGGGAAGTCCGCCGGAGCGGAGACGGTCGATCAACGTTTCGAGCGCTTGGAACGAGTCGAGGAGGCAAAGTCGGGCGAACGCGAGCTCCGCTAAAATCCGACTTTGCGCGCTGAACCGCATCCGTTGCGCCGTTTGGTCGAGGATTTGGAGCGACGCTAAAATTCGGCGGATTCCGAACGCGGCGGCGATTTCTTGCAACTCCGGAAGGCGCGCGACCGGCGAATACATCAGCTCGCGGGCGCCGCAACCGTTGGCGACGACCATTAAGTCGCGGTAGACGCCGAGCGTTTGTTCGACGAGAACGCCGAAATCGACCCCTTGCGCGGCGGCGTCGGCGACGATCTCGAAGACGCGAGCGCAGTTTCCGGCGACCGTCGCATCGAGAATATCGAACAGTTTTTTATCGTCGACCGAACCGAGCATTCCGCGGGCGTCGGCTTGCGAAATGTAAGTCGGCGCGAACGAAAGGAGCTGTTCGAGAAGCGATTGCGCGTCGCGCATCGAGCCGTTCGCCCGTCTCGCAAGGATTTCGAAAACGCCGTCTTCCGCTTCCGCGCCCTCTTGAGCGGCGATCTGCGCCAACCGCTCCGCGATCGAACCGGACGCGATCCCGGAAAAGTCGAACCGCTGACAGCGCGACAGGATAGTGATCGGAATCTTGTTCGGCTCCGTCGTGCAGAAGATGAATTTGACGCGAGCCGGCGGCTCTTCGAGCGTTTTCAGGAGCGCGTTGAACGCTTCCCGCGTCAACATATGCACTTCGTCGATGATGTAAATCTTGTAAAGCGAACGACTTGGCGCGATCGTCGCGTTTTGGCGCAGTTGCCGGATTTCGTCGACGCCGCGGTTGCTGGCGCCGTCGATTTCGATGACGTCGACGTCGTCTCCGGTTGAAACCGCGACGCAACTGTCGCAAACGAGGCAAGGGCGGACGGTCGGGCCGTCGACGCAGTTGAGCGCTTTGGCGAAGATGCGGGCGCAGGACGTTTTGCCGACGCCGCGCGCCCCGGTGAAGAGGTAGGCGTGTCCGACGCGGTTCGTTTCGATCGCGTTCGAAAGAGCCCGCGCGACCGTTTCTTGGCCGATGAGTTCGCCAAACGCTTGCGGACGGTAACGGCGGGCGACGACTTGATAAGCGGTCGTCGAGGGAGAAGACGCGGATTTTTCCGGTTTTTCGGGGGCGGGTTGCGCGGGTTGCGTCGACTTTTCGGAGACCGAAGGAGCGGTTTCGGTTGATTTTTTCGTTTGCGCCGGTTCCTGCGTTTGGGCGACTTCGGCGGTCGTTTCCGTTTGCGCCGTTTCTTGGGGTTGGACGGTTTCGACGGTCGTTTCCGTTTGCGCCGTTTCTTGCGTTTGGGCGTTTTCGACGGTCGTTTCCGTTTGCGCCGTTTCTTGCGTTTGGGCGTTTTCGACGACCGTTTCCGTTTGCGCCGTTTCTTGCGTTTGGGCGTTTTCGACGGTCGTTTCCGTTTGCGCCGTTTCTTGCGTTTGGGCGTTTTCGACGGTCGTTTCCGTTTGCGCCGTTTCTTGCGTTTGAGCGGTTTCGACGGTCGTTTCCGTTTGCGCCGTTTCTTGCGTTTGAGCGTTTTCGACGGTCGTTTCCATTTGCGCCGTTTCTTGCGTTTGGGCGTTTTCGGCGACC
>JAZQAP010000577.1:0-2419 GCA_045545275.1 Thermoguttaceae bacterium
GACAAGATTTATCGGGCGTGCGTCCAAAGAAATCTCAGTGCGCCCGAACGCGATTATCTCTGGTCGACGGCGTTCAGATGCCAAGGCATTTTGGAACTGGCGGACGCGCTCAAAAACAATCAAGTCGACGAAATGTTGTCGACGCTCGAAGACGACGCGGAGGAAATTTTATGAACGACGAACTCAAACAGCGAATCTTTGACCGCCTGGCCGGAATTCGCTTCAGCTACGAACAAGACGCCGTCAACGCGGGCGGTGCGGTTTACGCCAATGTTCGCGGCAAGTTGCAGGCCGTTGAAGTCATTGAAAAAATGCTCAGCGACCTTTTCGCGGAGATTGACAATGAAAACGACTGAGTTCCGCGGGCGGCGTGTGTGGAACGACGCGCTTGTCGTCGGCGAACTGAAAACTTACGGCAACGGCAAACTGTGCTACATCAACGGCAAACTCGTCGTCGCCGCAAGCGTCGAAGCCGTCAAAAATACCGACACTCAAAAAAACGTTAAGGAGGCCACGACGTGAACGAACGCCCTGCTTACGTCTATTTGTTCACCGCGCCCGGCTGTCCGTTTATGAAAATCGGCTCGACGTACAATCCGACACGACGCGAAAAAGAATTGCGACAGGGTGCCGTTGAGGAACTTTGGCACCCGGTGCGTTACTCTTTGGCCAAAGGCCGCATCGTCGCCAAAGTTAAATGTTTGTCGAGAGAGGACGCTTACGACATGGAAGGCGACATAATCCGCAAGTTCGCATGGAAGTTGAAGTTGAAACGCGCACGCGGAAAACGCGAATGGTTTCTTAAGCCGAAGTCGCCAATCAAACTGTTCAAAGAGACAACTCAAGAGATTTTTGATTTCTGGGAGGAGAATGAAACATGAAGTGGAGAGAAATTGCGCGCCAAGCCCTGAAGAGCGACGGGCTTATCGGCGACCGCACGAAAATCAAAACCGACGATCTGATTGCCAAATATCCCGACTGCGTGTCGATTACGGGCGTGACGATTGTCGAGTACGCCGAAACGAGCTATCCCGCGTTCACGTTCGCCGAAGACCCGACCAAATATTTTACGGGCGGCCTGAAACTTCGCCAGATGGTCAACGCGCTCATTGAAGCGGGCGACGGCGACTTGTCGGGTGCCAACGAAGAGTTCAGCCGAAAACCGCTGCGCGTCAAACTCTTCAAAGTTCGTACGAAGTCCGGCAACACGTTTACGAACGTCGAGACGCTCAAAGACGACGACGAACCGAATTGCGATCCCGACACGGGCGAAGTTCTTCCCGAAAAAGCACCGTTCTGATTGACTGTGTGGCGGGCGGGCGGGCACGAAAGGAGAATCACAATGAAAATCGCACGTTTTGCGTGGAGCAACTACCGCAACCTTGAAGACGGCGAAATCGTCGCCGACGGGCGCGACGTTGTCATCAGCGGGCGAAACGGCGTCGGCAAAAGTTCAATCGCAAGCATTTTGCCGTTCGTACTGTTTGGACGCATTACCTCGAAAAGCTTTGACGAACGCGGCTTGACCGTCAACAACCAAGTCCCGACGGCGACCGTGACTTTCGACGACGGGCAGACTTTCAGCCGCTCGGTCACAAGCGACAACAAATATCGCACGTTTTTTGACGGCAAGGAAATTTCGGCCACGCGCTTTAATGCGCAGGTTGACCGTTTGACGAACGGCGGCGGCGCGATGCTGTTCAACCCGTTTGAATTCCCGAATATGAATTGGAAAATTCAGCGCGACTTCTTGCTGTCGACGTTGACCGACATCAAAGGCCTGCCGTCGATTGAAAGCCTGCGCGACAACTTGAAAACTGCACGCCGTCAACTCGACGAACTTCAGGCGCGCATGTCCGAAATCGATTCGCAACTTGCCGCAATTCCGGCCGAAGACATTAACGCTTTGGACGAAAAAATTGCCGTGCTGGAAATTGACCTGGCCAAAGTCACCGCCGAAAATCAACTGTCGGACGGCAAAATTGAACTTGCTTGGCGCGTGGCGACCGACCTGGACAAACACGTCGACGTTATGCTCAAACGCATTGACGAACTCATCCGCCAACGCGACGATCTGCGCCGTCAATACGTCAACGTCTCGACGACTTGTCCGACGTGCGGCGCGGTGCTCAAAGCCGACAAAGTTCAGAAAGCGAGAGATTTAATTGCCAAAGCGGGACGAAAAGCGAATTCGCAAATCGCTCAGAATCAAGCGGCGTTGGTGCAACTTCAGGCGGAATTGGCGGCCGCCCGTCAAGAGTTCGACGCCTTGTCCGAACAGTCCGACAAGCCCGTCGATACCGGGGTTATGTCCGCCGAACTGCGCGACCTGCGCAACCGACGGGCAAGAATTTCGCAACGACAAGATTTGATTTCGCGGCGCGAGACTTACGAAAATCGCCAAAGCAAACTTTTTTCG
>JAZQAP010000578.1:0-3039 GCA_045545275.1 Thermoguttaceae bacterium
ACCGCGCAAGTCGCCGCCCAAACGCCCACGCCGTCCGCCGCCCCTATTTCGCAAGCGTCCCCCGCCGCGCCCGTCGAAAGCGCGAATAACGACGATTCCAACGCTTTTAACGCCGCCGAGACTCCGAACGCCCAGACCGTCGCGTCCCTTTCCGACCCGACGCTTCCCAAAGTGCGCATGTTCGCCCGCGCTCGCGTCGAAGCGGTCGCCCCCGACGCGCAAACGATCGCCGCCCTGCCCACCGCCGCGACCGCGCAAATCCCCCAAACGACGCGAAACATTCCGACCTCCCAAAGCGTCCCGACTTTCCAAACGCCTCAAAACGCCCTCCTTGAAGCCCCGACGCCCGCCCAAGCGCCCCAAAACGCGCAAAACCTCCCGACGCCCCAAAGCGCTCCGACTTCCCAAACGCCGCAAAACGTTCTCCTTGAAGCCCCGACGCCCGCCCAAGCGCCCCAAAACGCGCCGACCCTCGAGAATTTCGACCCGCTTCTCCCCGTCGACGCGACGCCTCCTCTCCCCGCTAATTTTCCAACCGTCAACGACGTCCCGGCGCCCGTCGGCCCGAAATCCGAAGTCGTCGGCGCGCCGCGAGCCGCGTTTTAACCGTCTCCCCGCCCGCCGTCTCTCTCGCCAACGAAAGGCGACGCCGAACGCGCCGCCTTTCGCAAAAAAATTTTCTTTGCGCCGCCCCTTGTCCCCGGTTGAAAATCGACGCGATTGAGATTATAATAAGGAAGGTTTGGTCGGTCGAAGCGCAAAACGCCTCGCCGCGCCCGTCTCGCCGGCATGCGGAAACGCCGCGTTTGCCCGCGTTACCCATTTTCCCTATTTTGAGAAAACAGACGCACGATGCAACCTACTCCCGAAATCTCTCCCGCGGCGCGCGCTCGCCTTCAACAATGTTTCGAGTTCGGCAATCAAAAGATGCAGCTCGGCCAGCACGAACCCGCGACTCAAATGTTCAGTCAATGCGTCCAAGGCGATCCGGCGAACCTCATCTACATGAATTCGTTCATCGCGAATCTCCGCCTCCAGCACGGCGGCCAAAAAAAGAAGTCGCGTTTCGGCTTCCTTAAAGGCGCGAAATCGAGTCTCCCCGGCGGTAAAGAAAAGGATTTGGCGACGACTATTAAAAACGGTTGCGAAAAACTCAAGTCGAATCCTTGGGACGCGCAAACGTTCGTCTCGATGGGGCTCGCTTGCCTCGACGCCGACCTCGAAGAAGCCGGGCTCGCTTACCTGAATCACGCCGTCCAAAGCGAACCGGACAACGTCGATATTCTGCGTTTGGCCGCGGTCGAACTCTCCGATCGCAAAGTTTACGACCAAGCGAAAATCTGTTGGGAACGCGTCCTGCGCCTCAATCCGGCCGATATCGACGCGGGCAAACGTCTCAACGATATTATGCTCGAACAGACGATCAACAAACAAAAAGGAACGACGCAACGCGAAGCGGAAAAAGCGGCCGAAGAAGAAAAACAGCCGAAAATGAGCTTCGAAGACGAATGCGAAAAACGGCTCCGCAAAAATCCGGAAGACCGCGACGCCTTCCTCGATCTGGTCGAACACTTCTTCCAAAAAGGCAACCTCCGCAAAACCGAAGACGCCTGCAAGCGCGCCCTAAAAGTTTTCCCGGACGACGTCGTTTTCGCGCCGAAGCTCCTCGAAACGCAAAAAGCGCGCGCCCTCGACGAGATGAATCGGGTCAAAACGCAGTTTGAAAAGGCCCCGTCCGACGCGTTGAAGGTAAAATTCGCCGAACAAAAGAAAATTTTTGAAGAAAAATCTCTCGAATTAATCGAGTACAAATTGGCGAAAACGCCGAACTCCGCGCCGCTCCGTTGGGAACTTGGGCAATTTAGAATGCGCCAAGGACAGTACAAGGAAGCGATTACCGAGCTGCAAGCCGCGAAGGTCGACGCGACGCTCGAAGGGCAATGTCTGTTTGCGTTAGCCCAGTGTTTTCAACAGATTAAGCAGTACCGTTTGGCCGCGACGCACTACGAGCAAGCGATCGCGAAACTCGATCCGAACGGCGAAGATTACAAAAAAGCGCTCTATTACGCCGCTCGTCTCGCGTTCGGTTTGAACGATTACGAGAAAGCCGACGACTTTGCCAATAAGTTGGCCGCCGTAGATTTTTCTTATAAAGACGTGGCGGGGCTACTAGACAAGATCGCCGAAAAGAGGCATAATAGTAATTGAGCGTAGTTTTGCGTCGCGTTTCCCGTTTACTCGGTCTGCTCTCGCCGAGGGAACCGCGACGACGCCGACCGCTTTTCGACGAGAAAATCGACTATTAAGTTAAAATAGCGTTTCCCGTTCGAAAGGCCCTTTGGTCAAAACGCCGTAAGACCTCCCCGCCCAGAGGGAATGTTTCGGAAAAACTTATGTTAAAACTTACCCATCGTTTTTGACGATAAGCGTTCCTCCTTGCGACGTGTTGAGAAACAAACGATAATTTTAACAAGTTTTAAAAAAATTTTAGAGAACCATGCCGAATATTCAAAGCGCTAAGAAAAGACTGCGACAAAACGTTGTTATCCGCGAACGCAACCGCGCCGCTCGCTCGGTCGTCCGCAACCGCATTAAGAACCTCATTAAAACGCTCCGCGCCGGCGACGTCGCGGCCGCCGAGGAACAATTCAAAGGCGTTTGCAGCGCTCTCGACCGCGCCGCCGCCCGCAACCTGTGGCACAAAAACAACACGTCGCGCAAAAAGTCGCGTCTCTCCAAGCTGATCCTCAAGGTGAAGCAAGCGCAATAAGTCGCCGCGTTCGTTCGTTTTTGGCGAACGTTTCCGATTTTAACGGTTTTTCCGGAAAACGGCGCGTTCGCCTAACGAATCGTTCCGGCGTTCGTCGGCTCCGAAATTTTTAATTTTCGTCGACCGTTCGGTTCGGCGTCGGTTTTGAATTTTGGCGACGAGAGCTTCGTTCGTCTTTGCTAGACGCAACGTTAATGTTCGACGTAATATCTCGCGTTTTCGACGCAATCGTTAAAAACGCGTTATTTTTACGTCGAACGTTGTTTTTA
>JAZQAP010000579.1:0-10328 GCA_045545275.1 Thermoguttaceae bacterium
CTGACAACTCCTTGGCCCACAGAACGACATGGCTACGATCCGACTTGCGTCGGCGGCGTCGGAACCGTCTTCGCGAGCGACGTCCAAAACGGTCGCTTCCAACTCGACGGCGATTTCGCGCTTTTTAATCTCGTCGATAAAACGTCCGGCGTATTCGGGCCCGGTCAGCTCTTCCTTAAAGCGGCGAAGGCCGAAACCGTTGTGAACGCATTGGTTAAGAACGCCGCCGAGTTCGTTTTCGCGTTCGAGAATCAAAACGCGCTTCAAGCCCGAGTCGAAAGCGGCGACCGCGGCGGCCAATCCGGCGGGGCCCCCTCCGACGACGACCAACTCCCAAGGGGCCGAGTCGACGGCGGCGGAAGATGAGGCGCGGAGAGCGTCCGCGTTCGAAGCGGCGGAAAGGGAAGCGCGTTCGGAGGTCATATCGAAGCCTTTCGGAAGAAATTTCGGTTAAATTAGGAGGGATAGGGAAAAATTGCGCGTCGAATTTTAGGCGAAAGGGCGGAAATTCGACGCGTTCGAAAACGCAAAAAACGCCGTTTGACCGACGTCGCAAAGACGCGGTCAACGGCGCGGAAGCGTTCGACTAACGGACGAACGGACGGCGAAACGTCAGTTCATCCAAGACGGATATTGGCCCGGTTCCGGGAGTTGCGCGGCGACGACGCTGTGAATTTGCGGCAACGCGGCGACTTCGGCGACGAGTTCCGGCGGAACGACGCCGTCGAGCGCCAAAACGCTGACCGCGAGCCCGTCCGGCGCGTGGAAGTTGCGACCGAGCGTCATATGCGCGATATTCGAACCGTATTTCGCCGAGGTTGCGCCCAACGCGGCGACGACGCCCGGTTGATCCGGTTGCGTCGTAACGAGGAGCGCGCCGTCGAGGTGCGCGTCGATGCGGAGCTTGTTGTAAAGGATCAAACGCGGAATCGAAGCTCCGAACAACGCGCCCGCGAACGAAACCGAACCTTTGTCCGTTTCGAGTTCGATCGAAATGACCGAGCTGAAGTCGCCGGTTTTCGCGCATTTTTCTTCGACGACTTTCAAGCCGCGTTCTTGCATCATCGGCGCCGCGCTGACGACGCTGATTTCTTCGCTCATCACGCCGGTCAGGTAGCCGGAGCAGAAGGCCGAGGTGATAAGCGTCGTGTTTTTGCGGGCCAATTCGCCCTTATATTCGATTTTGCAGGTCGAAACGGCGCCCGGCGCGATTTGTTGCGCGAAAACGCCGAGGCGGTACGCCAAGTCGAGCGAGCCGTGAAGCTCGGCGAGCGTTTTCGGGTCGAGCGACGAGAAGTTGACCGCTTGACGAATGACGCCGTTTTTCAGGTAGTCGATCAAGAGTTCGACCGCTTCTAACGCGACGTTCATTTGCGCTTCGGCGGTGCTGGCGCCGAGGTGCGGGGTGCAAACGACGTTCGGACGACCGAAGAGCGGGCTCTCGGTGTACGGCTCTTCCGGGTAAACGTCGAGCGCGACGCCGCCGAGTTTGCCGGAGTCGAGGCCGCGGACGAGCGCGTCCATATTGTAAATCCCGCCGCGAGCGCAGTTGATCAAGCAGGCGCCTTGTTTCATCGCGTCAATTTCCTTGTCGGAAATCAGGTTGCGAGTCGCGTCGGTCAACGGCGTGTGAACGGTCAAATAGTCGATAATCGGCAAAAATTCCGCGACGGAGTCGTAAAGTTTGACGTCCAATTCTTGCGCGCGAGCGGCGGAGAGATAGGGGTCGAACGCGACGATTTTCATATCGAACGCTTTCGCGAACTTGGCGACCGTTTGGCCGATGCGCCCCATCCCGACGATACCGAGCGTTTTGCCGCCGAGTTGACGACCGGTGAACTTTTTGCGATCCCAACGACCTTCGACGAGCGATTGGTTCGCGGCGCAGGTGTTGCGGCTCAACGCGAGCATCAACGCGAACGTTTGTTCGGCGGTCGAGACGGTGTTCCCGCCGGGAGTGTTCATAACGACGACGCCCGCGCGGGTCGCCGCTTTGAGATCGATATTGTCGACGCCGACGCCGGCGCGAGCGATCGCCTTGAGCCGTTTGTTGCCTTCGAGCGCTTCGGCGGTGATTTTGACGCCGCTGCGACAGATCGCGCCGTCAAATTCGGTCAGCGTTTGGCGCAGTTCTTCGCCTTTGAGGCCGGTGCGAACTTCGTATTCGAGCCCGGCGTCTTGCATCATTTTCAAACCGTCTTCGGCCAAGGGGTCAAGAACGACAATTTTCGGCATTGGTATTCTCCCGTGTTGCGTTATTCTGGCGTCGCGTCGCCCGCTCCCGCTTGGAATGCGGGCAAGGCGGCGCGTCGGAGCGATTTTCGTTTCGTCGTCGACTCGGGTTGCGGCGGGGGGGAGAGGGCGCGCTTTTCAAAATTTGCCCGGCGACGAGGTAAAATCGATAAAATTTTAGCGCTTCTTGCGTTTTCGTCAAGGATACGTCGCGACGCGAACGGGGCGAACGCTCGATTTTTTCCCGATTTTCTTGAAAAAAAGAAAGCCTTTTCTAACTGTAAGCCCTACATTTTGAATAAATTGCCGATATTGACGTTGTTAGGGGGCGCCGCCGGTTTTCGAAGCGTTCGCAAGCGCGTTAGGTTGGCGAAAATAGGAGGTCTAGACAAACGCAGTCGGGCGCCGTTTGTCAAATCGCTCCGAGGGAACCGATTTCGAATAGGACGCCGAACGCAATCCAAAGGAAGGAAAGCAAAACTTGGAGTCCGCCGACGACGGCTCCGACGATAAGAAGCGTTTTCGCCGTCGACGAATGGCGCGCGGCTCCTTCGAAATCGCCCCGAGCTTTCGCCGAGTTCGTTTGAATCGAAAAAATTATTCCGGCGACTCCGACCGGCATGCAGCAGAAAAGCGTCGACAAAACGTTCCAAATCAAGTAATCGGGAACGTTCGCGGCGTCGCTCCAACCGGTCGGCGCGTAAGGGGCGGCTTCGGGCGGCGTCGCGTAAGGGTTTGACGACTCGTTGTAAGCGCCGGAATCGTCGGACGTTTCGAACGACGCCGAACCGAGCGGCGACTCCATGCCCGACGAAGCGTTCGAGCGAACCGCGACGCCGCAAAGCGAGCAAAAACGCGCGTTGGCGGGGAGAGGATTTCCGCATTTCGGGCAAAACATAACGAACCTCGCGCGGTAAAATAAGGAAAATGGGCGAATTGGCGACGCGCCGCAAACCGCGAAACGACGCGTTTGCGACGCTAACTTTCATTTTACTCGACGCGGCGGAAAAAAACAAGTCGGGGGGAGAAAAACGGGAGCCAAGAAGCAAACGGCAAAAAAGACGACTCGCCCGTTTTCTTGGCGCTTGACGTTTGGCTTTGACGCTTAGCGAAACGTCGGGGAAAACGGGCGAGTTAGGCAAAGCGGGAAAGATTAGACGCCCGCGCCTCCGCCGGCTTCGGCTTTCATCACGATCATAATCATCGAGAAAACGAGGTAAAGGGCGGCGAGAACGAAACTGATAACGCACCACTTCATCGCGGCGGACGAAGCCTCTTGGGCCGCGTTGTAATCGCCGCGAGCGACCGCGCCGCCGACTTGCGTCGACTTAATAATCGCGACGATTCCGGTCGGCAAGCAGCAGAACATCGTCGCGAGGATGCTCAAAACCAAGTACGACGGGGGCGCGGCGCCGCCTCGACTTCCGCCTCCGCCGGAACTCCGTTTTTGCGCGACCGGAGAGGCTTTAAACTGAACGCCGCATTTTTCGCAGAACGCCGCGCCGTTCGGAACTTGAGCGTCGCAATTGGGACAAAACATAAACGTCTCCTTTAGATAGAACGAAGGTAAAAAATGGATAACGTTGTATAAATAAACGTTAAGGACGTTCTCTAGAATAACGTCGATGCGCGTCGTTGCGTCGTAAAAAGTCGGCTTTTGACGCGGAATTGCGAAAATATGATGATGATAATAGTAGTAATAATGGTTTTGCGGACGCCGGAAAAAGCGTCGACGTTAACGCGCCGGAGAAGAAGAAACAGCGGCGGTCGGCGGGCGCAAAAAGTCGAACGCCGGGAGCGGAACGTTGCGCAAAACGGTAAAGACGAGAACGACGGCGCAAACGACGACGGCTAAACGGTAATAATGGGCGCGAAATCGCGGTCGGCGAAGAACGAGAAGAGCCGGAAGCGCGAAAAGAACGGCGACCGAGAACGGATTATAACGAAGCGCGGCGAGGAAATCGCCTTCGAACAACGCTCGCAGGGCCCGCGTCGAACCGCAACCTGGGCAACAGATTCCGGTCGCTTTGCGGAAAACGCAGGGAGGCGGAAACGTCGTCAAAACGCTCGGATCGCGATAAACGGCGACGACGAAGAGCGCAAACATTGCGGCGACGCTTAAAATAAGGAGACAAGCGAAAGAAAAACGCGGCGACGACATAAAACTCCTCGCGCTCCTCGAACGGAAAACGCGTTGAAGTCGCTTGGACAAACGACGCAAGAAAAACGCCGCCCG
Organism: Thermoguttaceae bacterium; assembly: GCA_045545275.1. Lineage (GTDB taxonomy): Bacteria > Planctomycetota > Planctomycetia > Pirellulales > Thermoguttaceae > RUG369. The sequence goes on from JAZQAP010000579.1 coordinate 4,469, forward strand.
ACGTTAAAAACGACTCGAAAAACAAGCGGCTTTTAACGTTGAGCGGAAGCGTTCGAATCGCGCGTCGAAATTTAACGAACGGGAAAACGCGCCGCTTCGCCGGGAAAACGACGCGGCGCGAAGTCGTTCGATTTCGACGTTTAGCGGATTCAGCCGACGAGACCGTGCATCGTGGAGACGAGGTCGCGGACGGCTTGGACGCTGTTGTTGAAGAGCGCTTTTTCGTCGTCGGTCATTTGGAGTTCGACGATCTTCTTGACGCCGCCGTCGCCGAGGACGACCGGAACGCCGACGTAGTAGCCGTCGACGCCGTAAGCGCCGTCGCAGTACGCGGCGACCGCGACGACGCGGTTTTGGTCGCGAACGATCGCTTCGACCATGCTGGCCGTCGCGGCGGCCGGAGCGTAGAACGCGCTGCCGGTGCCGAGGAGTTTGACGATTTCGCCGCCGCCGGTGCGGGCGCGGTCGACGATTTCCGCCATACGTTCGGCCGAGATGAGTTGGGTAACCGGGATGCCGTTGACCGACGCGCAGCTGGCGAGCGGAACCATCGTGTCGCCGTGGCCGCCGAGGAGCATCGCGTTGACGTCTTCGACCGCGACGTTAAGTTCCATCGCGATGAAAGCGCAGAAACGAGCGGCGTCGAGAACGCCCGCTTGACCGATGACGCGTTCCGGCGGGAACTTCGTAACTTCGAGCATGCGTTGGGTCATCGCGTCGAGCGGGTTGCTGACGACGATAACGACGGCGTTCGGGCTCGTTTTCGCGATTTGTTCGGCGACGGAGGAGACGATTTTCGCGTTGGTGGCGAGGAGGTCGTCGCGGCTCATGCCCGGTTTGCGCGGGATGCCGGCGGTAACGACGACGACGTCGCTGTTCGCGGTGTCGGCGTAATCGTTCGTGCCGGTGATGTTGGCGTTGTAGCCGAGAAGCGGGGAGGCTTCGAACAGGTCGAGAGCTTTACCTTTCGGCATATCGCCGGCTTGCGGGATGTCCAAAAGGACGACGTCGCCCAAGTTGGCCATAGCGCAATATTGCGCGGTGGTGGCGCCGACGTTGCCCGCTCCGATGACGCTGATCTTCGCTCGTCTCATGTCTTTTATTCTCCGTTTAGCGTTATTTTTTGAAACTTGACGGGCGTCGACCGTTAAAAATAGGGGAAAAGTTGACGGCGCGTTAAATTGGGTAATTTAGGACGCCGTAGAAACGTTTCCGCGAGCGGTCGACGCAAAATTTTCTTCCGTTATTTTAATCGTTTCGCTTTTTTTTACAATCGGGGGAAAGCGTCGAAACGCTCTTTTTCCCTTCTTTTTTCCGATTTTAGGCGTTGGTTGGCGCGGCGTGGAGAAAATGGATAAAATACGCAGGCGACGCAAGAATAACGACCGTCGAATGAGGAAGTGGAATAAGTTTTGTTAATATATAAGCCGAGCTAATATATTAGAGACGCTTATACGGGAGCGCGTCGACGTTGGAGCGGGACGATTTTCTATTTTTCCGCAAGAAAGCGGAGCTCTCGGCTTCCATTTTGCTTGGCGTCGCGTACAATAGGGGAAGCGGCGACGTTTCGCGTCGTCGGACGCGTTTTGGAAACGGCGAACGAACGGGAGCGCGTCGCTTGTCCGAACCGACGAAAACGCCGATAGATAAGGAGAACGACCAATGATGGAAAAATATTTGAACTTGAACGACGTGAAGGAAATTCGGGCGCGTTCGCTGATTTATTTCGGTTGCGGCGCGATTCAAAAGGTCGCCGACGTCGCTCGCGATATGAAGGCGCGGGGCGTCGACCGCGCAATCGTCGTTTCGTCGCCGTCGGCGTATAAGAAGAGCGGCGCTTGGCCGACGATTACCGCGGCGTTCGAGGCGGCGGGCGTCGAGTATGTTCTCTTCGATAAAAACCGTCCGAATCCGGAGGTCGAGGCGATCGACGAAGCGTTGAAAGTCGCGGTCGAGTTCGGGGCGCAGGGCGTCGTCGGGATTGGCGGCGGGAGCCCGATCGACGCGGCCAAGAGCGTCGCGATTCTGCTGAAGAACCCGGGTAAAACGGCGGAAGACCTTTACTCGTATGCGTTTGCGCCGACCGAAGCCGCGCCGATTCTCGCGATCAACCTGACGCACGGCACCGGCACCGAGGGGAACCGCGTCGCCGTCGCTTCGATTCCGGCCAAGCAACACAAACCGGCGATCGCTTACGAATGCATCTACCCGACGTGGTCGATCGACGACCCGGAATTGATGAAAACGTTGCCGAAAACACAAATCTTGTACACGAGCGTCGACGCGTTGAACCACGCGGTCGAGGCGGCGACGACGACCTGTTCGAACCCGTTGGCGATCACGCTGGCCCGCGAAACGGTCAAGCTCGTCGTCGATTATTTGCCGGCGGCGCTGGAAAATCCGGAAGATATGGTCGCGCGTTACAACTTGGCTTACGCCGCCTTGATCGCCGGGATTTCGTTCGACAACGGTTTCCTGCACTACACGCACGCGCTCGAACACCCGTTGAGCGGCGTCAATCCGGACGTTATTCACGGTTGCGGCCTCGGCGTTCTCCTTCCGGCGGTGTTGAAGGAAATTTATCCGAAATGCGCGGCGGTCTTGGCCGACGTCTTGGCGCCGATCGTTCCGGGGCTGAAAGGTTGTTCTTGCGAAGCGGAAGACGTCGCGAAGGGCGTTGAAAAATGGCTCTTTAGCGTCGGCGCGAACCGCAAGTTGACCGACGAAGGGTTCGGCGAAGCGGACGTTCCGAAGCTCGTCGATTTGGTTTTCTCGACGCCGTCGTTGACCGCGCTTCTCGCCGTCGCGCCGACCGAAGCGACTCGCGAAACGGTCGAGAAGATTTACCGCGAATCGTTGGCGCCGATGAACTAAGCGCCGCGGAGTCCGACGGAAGTCGGGCGGCGAAGCGGAAATTCGGATTGAAACGGAAACGCGACCGCGTTCGAGCGTCGGCGGTTCGAGGAGTCGAAGAGCCGAGCGTTCGAGCGAGCGGTCGCGTTTCCGTTAAAACGGAAAGGTCGAGTCGGTTTTGAGAACGCGAGCGCGTAATTTTTTTGATTTTTGGATTGCGTAGTTTCTCTATTTTGCGCAAACTCTCGTCGCGGCGCTTGCGTCGCGTTAAATTTCCGTTATACTTCGTTTCGGTTCTAATTCGGACGGGAGCCTTACGACCGCTTTTTAGAAGGCGGTTTCCGAACGCGCGGCGAGCGTCGTCGACGGCGGAACGTCCGTTCTTTATCGAGACGGAAAGATGGATTATCGAGATCGGGCGCGCCGATTAAAACGAAATTGGCGCGCCGAAAAAGTCGTTTTGCGAAGAAAATGGCGGCGCGCGACGCCGTTTCGTTTGTTGACCTTAGGATTCGCGACTTATGTTCTTATCGGTTTGGCGGCGATCGCGTTTCCTTGCTGTCGTCGCGGCGACGCGAGTTGCGTCGATCATTTCTTCAACGTCGTTTCGGCGGCGACGACGACCGGGTTGACGGTCGGAGCGGTCGGCGAAACGTATACGTTTTGGGGAAATCTCGTTCTTTTGACGTTGATTCAAGTCGGCGGCGTCGGGTATATGACGTTGACCTCTTGCATTATCTTGGCGCGCGGCGACCGACTTTCGCCGACTCGAACGCGAATTTTGGGAGCGAGTTTTTCGTTGCCGGACGGTTTTTCGTTGCGGCGATTCGTCGTTGCGGTCGTTGTTTACTCGACGCTGATCGAGTCGATCGGCGCTTGGATTCTTTGGCGCGAGTTCAAAATCGTCGGCGTCGACCAACCGTTTTGGCAAGCTGTTTTTCACTCGATTTCCGCTTTCGCGACCGCCGGATTTAGCTTATTTTCCGACGGTTGCGTCGGTTTTAAAGACTCGGTTGCGATCAACGTCGCGCTGATGACGTTAAGTTGGGCGGGCGCGATCGGTTTTATCGTTCCGGTCGACTGCTGGGAAAATTTGCGCGGTCGACGGCAAGGGATTACGTTGACGTCGAAGACGATTCTTTACTTGACGGCGGCGCTTTTTCTCGGCGGAACGGTCGCGTTTTGGTTGTTCGAGCGGTTGAGCGGCGGAGAATCGGCTGCCGACGCGACGCTGTTGGCGGCGGCGTTTCAGGCGACGGCGGCGTCGACGACCGGCGGGTTCAACACGCTCGACGTAGGCGCGCTCGGGCCGGCGACGCGAACGATTTTGGTCGCGTTGATGTTCGTCGGCGCGGCGCCGTCCGGTACCGGCGGGGGCGTTAAAACGACGACGGTCAGCGCGTTCGCGGCGATCGTCGCGAGCGTTGTGCGCGGACGTCCGGACGACGTAACCTTTTGGGGAAAAACGATACCGCCTTGCCGACTCTTCACCGCGGTCGCGTCGGCGGCGCTTTTTGTCGTCGCGGGGAGCGTCGCGACGATTCTGCTTTGCGCGACGGAGCCCGATTTGCCTTTCGACGCGCTCTTTTTCGAAGCGATTTCCGCGATTTCAACCGCCGGGATGAGCGCGGGAATTACTTCGGAACTTTCGACCGTCGGAAAATTGATCGTCGCGGCGGCGATGTTCGTCGGGCGCGTCGGGCCGTTGACGTTTGCGTTGGCCGTTTGGAGCGACGCGAGCGACGGCGAGAAGGAAAAGAGGCGCGATTCGTCGGAAAACGCGTTTGGCAAAGAGCGTCAAGTCGACGATTTAGCCGTCTGACCCGCGTTGACCGACGATAAAATGTCGACAAGCGGACGTTAATTTTTTAGCGTCGCGGTTTTGGGGTTGAGCGAAGCGTCGTCGGCGAAAGTTTGACGGCGGTTTGCCGCGCAAGGTAGGGCGTCTGGTGGGTAGGGTCGGCGTTTTGCCCCTTGCGGCGAACGCGTCTCGGCGGTATAATGCGGAGCGGTAAACGACGGCGCCGACGTTGGAAAAAAGCGCGTTTGAGCGAAAGTCGGCGTTAAAGTTTGCGTAAATTTTGTCGTTTGACGGCGTTTTTTGGAAAAAAAGCGAAAATAGGAAAGTTGGGACGCTGAAATGAGTTCGGAAGAGTCGCGGCGAGAAGCGAAAGCGGAGACCGGCGTTTGGGGCGCCGCGTCGTTGGAAGGGGCGATTTCGGCGGCGGAGTACGTTCGCGGATTCGACGGCGGTTTCGGAGCGGACGCGCCGTTTTTCGCGGAGTTTAACGCGAGCGGCGCGTCGGCGCTTCTCGGGTATCGGCGGTCGAACGAGATAAACGGGGCGAACGCGGCGGACTTTGCGGACGTCGCGGCGCGAACGACGGCGGAAGCGCGAACGCGCGGCGTCGGAATCGCGGGGGCCGGGCTGATGGGCGTTTCGATCGCGGCGGCGTTTTTAGGCGCCGGGTTCCCGGTGTTGGCGTTCGACTCTTTTCCGGCGGCGCTCGAAACGGCGCCGGGGCGAATCGAGGCGGAGTTGGCGGAACAGCGGCGGCGTCGCGGCGTCGCGGAGAGCGATTCGGCGACCGAAAAACGGCTCGTCGCCGAAATCGTCGCGAACGGTTTGACGACTTCCGACTCCTTTGCGGAGTTGGCGGCGCGCCCGGTCGTCGTCGAAACGATTCCGGAAAAAATCAAGATTAAGTCGAAGTTTTACAAGACGTTGGCGAAGACCGCGACCGCGCCGATTTTGTTGACGTCGAACACGTCGTCGATTTGCGTTTCCGATTTGGCGGCGGCGCTCCCGACGGCGAGCGAGAACCCGAACGTCAACCGAGAACGCTTTTGCGGTTTTCACTTCTTTCATCCGGTTTGCCGTCGGTCGCTCGTCGAGGTAATGCGCGGCGCTTTTACGGCTCCGGGAACGGTCGCGGAGGCGGCGGCGCTCGGCGCGGCAATTTTCAAGACGCCGATTATCGTCGGCGACGGGCCCGGTTTTTTGGTT
>JAZQAP010000580.1:0-1647 GCA_045545275.1 Thermoguttaceae bacterium
CAACGCAACAATGAAGACGACTTTCGCCCTTCGACGCGCCCCTCTCGCCGGTTCGCAACGACGCGCCCCGCGCGGCGGCGTTCGTTCGTTCGCGTCGCTTTTCGGCGCGACGCTCCTTTGCGCCGTCTCGACGCTCGGTTGCGCAAGCTCCGACGGTCTTTTTAAAGATTCCTGTTTGGACGGCTCTTGTTTCTTGGCGCCGAAAGACGACTCGGAAGTCAAACGCCTCTCGTCGAGCGAAGAACGGGAAATCGTCAACCGCGCGACGCTCGCCTCGACGGAACGCAAAAGCCCTTGGGAACCGACCGAAAGCGAACTCGCCCAAGCGCGCGCCTCCGGTATCGACCTCAAAGACTTCGTTTGGGCGACGCAACGTCCGAACGGCGGCGTTCTTTTCCCGAAAAAACTCCCCGGCCCGGGCCCGGTCGTCGTTCTCGAACCGACTTCGATCGCGGCGCCGCTCGGAACCGAAATCGTTTTGGTCGCCAGCTTCGTCGGCGAAGACTCGACGTATATGCGCGTCGGCGAAAAAATCGAATGGAGCCTTAACGGCGTCGGAACGTTTTTAGCGGCTAATCCGGACGACGGCTCTTGTTGCCTCAATCTCCTCGGCAAAACGGAAAAACGCGTCGACGACCGCTATTTGACGACCGAAACGACCGACAAACTTTGGCGGATTCACCGCGGCACCGAAACGCCGCTCGACGACGTTACCATCCTCCGCGGTCAAACTTGGGCGAGCGTTCAGTCGCAAGAAGAAGGCGTCTCCTCCGTCTTCGTCTTCTCCGACTCGATCGACAATTGGGAGCGTCGCAAAGCCTCCGCCGAAATTCATTGGATCGACGCGGCGTTCCGCTTCCCGCAGTCGCAAGTCTTGCCGATCGGCTCCGAAGCGACGCTCGCGACCGTCGTTCGTCGACGCTCGAATCTCGACCCCCGCCCCGGTTGGGTCGTTCGTTACGAAGCCGTTTCCGGCGACGTTTGCTTCGGGCCGAACGACTCGCGCGTCGTCGACGTTCCGACCGACGCCGACGGAATCTCCGCCGTCGCGGCGCGTCAGAAAAACGGCTCCGGCGAAATCTGCCGCGTCTCCGCGACCGTCCTGCGTCCCGCCTCCGGCGACGAAAAGTCGATTCCGGTCGAAAAAACAACCTTCGTTCTCTCTTGGACGCAACAGGCGCCGGTCGACGTCAAACTTAATTTACCCGCCGTTATCGCCGTCGACTCCGAATTTCAAGCGACCGCGGTCGTCGCCAACAATTCGGACTTCGCGCAAGACGTCGTCCTTAACGTCGTCCTCCCGTCGAACGTCGACTTTATTAGCGCCGACGCGACTCCGGAAAAGAACGAAAACGGTCGCCTCGCTTGGCGTTTGCCCGGCGTTCCTCCGCAAACGGCGCGTTCGATCGCCCTCGTCCTCCGTCGAAAAACGGACGCGCCGATCGACGCGCAAGCCTACCTCGAATCGCAACCGTCCGCCGCGCCGTCGAACGGAACGCCGACGCAAGGAACGTCCGTTCCGGCGCCGCCTCAACCCCTCGGCGAAATCCCGCCGGCCCTCTCGCCGCCCCCGAACGCGCCCGCCGCGAACGGAACGACTCCGCCCCCGCTTTCGCCGAGTCCCGACTCCGCGCCGAGCGCCGACCC
>JAZQAP010000581.1:0-4011 GCA_045545275.1 Thermoguttaceae bacterium
GTTGTCGCCCTGTCCGATTTACGACTGGAAGGGGAACGAGGCGGCGAGCGGTTACTATTACGCGTTTATTCACAATAAATTTAATTTCGACGACAAAAATCCTTGGCAAAATCGCGGGCCGCTTTACCTCCTCGCCGGGACGTACCAAGCCGGCGCGCGTCAGCCGATTTGGTTTGCGGAGCCGAAACTTTTCGTCGACCGACCGAGCGGGCAGTCGTTTTACACGAGTTCGACGCAAGTCGACGGGCGCGCGGTTCTTTGGTATCCGGATCAAAAATTCTACTTGCTCGGGCGATTTATCGACGAAAGTTGGTTCGAAGGCGTTCCGACGTTGAAATTGGAAAAGTAAGGCGCGTTTAATTCGCTGGGCGAACGGGCGAGCGGCGAAATAAATGAACGACGGCGCGACGGAACGGCGGCTTTTCGGCGTCGATTGGGAAAAGTTGCGGCGACGAACCGGAGCGATTAAAACGGTCGCGCTGGTTTTAGCGGTCGCAACGTTCGTTTTCGTTTGACGAACGGGGCGAAAAAGGAACGACGCCGGTAAAAGCTAACGATTTTAACGACTTAACGGCGCGGGAGCGCGAGCGTTGGGCGAGACGGACGGCGCGTCGATTTGCGTTTGGCGTCGTCGCGGCGACGTTGAGGAAATCGGCGACGTTTAGAATGTTTAGGGCGTTTTAGACGTTTAGGATGTTGGAGGCGTTGAGGGAGAATAGGCGGTTTAGACGATGAAAATCTTTTGCGCGGTTTCGGGGGGCGTCGACAGCGGCGTCGCGGCGGCGATTTTGAAGGAGCGGGGCGACGACGTTCGCGGGCTCTATATGCGGCATCGGTATCAAGCGACGCTCGACGCCGACGAGACGCGCCGCGTTCTCGAAAAATGGGGGAGCTGGGAAAACGACGGAAGCGAGCGAAACGGGGATAAACGCAAGGATTGGGCGAGACCGGCGTTTTATTCGGTCGCGCGAAACGGCGATTTGACCGAAATCGCGCCCGACGCCGCCGTCGCGTTTTGGAGCGAAAAGGGGCTTCCCGTCGACGCCGTTTCCGCGTTCGAAACGACGGCGTTTCTTGGGATTCCGTTGACGATTTTGGACGTCGACGCGCCCTTCGCCGCCGTCGTCGAGAATTTTGTCGACGAGTATTATTCGGCGCAAACCCCGAACCCTTGCGCGCTTTGCAATCGAACGATCAAGTTCGGGCTCCTCGACGACGTTTGCCGACGCCTTGGCGGAGAACGGCTCGCGACCGGGCATTACGTCCGCAAGCGTCGCGTCGCCGATTGGGTCGCGGAAGTCGAAACGGCGGCGGAACAAGCGGCAAAGTCGACCGAGTTTAACGGCGATTCGGCGGTTTGCGCAAACGACGGAATTTGCGGGAACGGCGAAGTTCGCGGGGACAACGTTGTCGCGGCAAGCGACGGAGCTTGCGGCGTCGGCGAAGTTTCGGTAAACGACGGCGGTCGCGGCGTCGGCGGCGAGTTTGCGGTTTTGCCCGATTGGTTAAAAGCGAACGGCGACGCGGTCTTTATCGAACGGGCGCCGTCGGCGAAAGATCAGTCGTATTTCTTGTACGGCGTCGACGCGGAAACGCTGCGGCGCGTCGAATTTCCGGTCGGCGAACTCGAAAAGAGCGAAGTTCGACAAATTGCGCAAGATAGGGGGCTTCCGGTCGCGGCTCGAAAAGACAGCCAAGAGGTTTGTTTCGTCCCGGACAAACGGCGACTCGAGTTTGTTCGCGAGTTCCGAGCGGCGAATCCGGAGCGTTGGAACGCGCTTCCGGACGACACAAGCGGCGATTTTGTCTCGCTCGACGGGAAGATTATCGGAAAACACGCGGGTTACGAAAAGTTTACCGTCGGTCAACGCAAGGGGCTCGGGATGGGATTTTGCGAACGAATCTTCGTTCAACGGGTCGACGCGGCGACGAAGGCGGTCGTTCTCGGCCCTTACGAAGCGTTGGCGGTTCGCGAAATTTGCGCCGTCGACGCGAATTGGGCGGCCCCGGTTCCGTTTGACGAAGATTTTTGTTGCGAAATTAAAATTCGGTATCGAAACGATTCGGTCGCGGCGACCGTTCGCGCCGGTTCCGACGGGACGATTCGAGCGATTCCGGACGAGCCGCGGTTTGGCGTCGCGCCGGGACAGGCGCTCGTTTGTTATTGGCGCGGACGGCTCCTCGGCGGCGGACGCATTATTCGCTAACTTTCGACGACGGCGGCGACGTTAATTTAGGGGGAACGCGGCGTCTGCGTCGAGCGCGCGATTTGCGGCGGTTCGCGTTGTTAGCTTGCGCTAATTTGGCGCCTTTTCGGGGGCGGAAAACGGGACGGGACGGCGAATTTTTTGCGCGTTTCCGACGAATTTTGAAAAATTTAGCGAAAAAACGGCTTGCCCGGGGCGTCGCGTCGACGCAAACGGCGTATAATAATAAGGACGGCGTTCTTCTTTTTCGGCGTCGAAACCCGGCGGCGACCGAACCGGGGGAACGCAAGAGAGCGCGACGCGGAGAAAAGCGTTCGCCGTTTGCCTTGGCGCGACGTTAATTGGGGGCGTTTGGGCGGTTTAGAGCGTTTAAAGTTAAAAAAGATTAGGAAGTCGAACGGGGGAAAATGGCCGACGTCGTTATTCGCGGCGCTCGCGAACACAATTTGGACGACGTTTCGCTGACGTTGCCGCGCAATCGTTTGATTTGCTTTACCGGCGTCAGCGGAAGCGGGAAAAGTTCGCTCGCGTTCGACACCTTGTACGCCGAGGGGCAGCGGCGGTACGTCGAGAGTCTTTCCAGTTACGCGCGGCAATTTTTGGGACAGTTGCCCAAGCCGGACGTCGAGCGCGTTTCGGGATTGAGCCCGGCGATTTCGATCGCGCAAAAGGCGGCCGGGCAAAACGTTCGCTCGACGGTCGGCACCGTCGCCGAAGTTTCCGATTTTTTACGCGTTCTTTTCGCCCGCGTCGCGACCGGATTCTGTCCGAAGTGCGGACGCCCGATCGTCGCGCAAACCCGAGCGCAAATTCTCGAACGCTTAAAAGTCGTTCCGAAGGGCGCGCGTCTCCAAATTTTGGCGCCCCTCGTTCGCAATCAAAAAGGGAGCGCCGCCGACCTTTTCGCCAACCTGCGTCGCAAAGGGTTCCGACGCGTTCGCGTCGACGGGCGGACGCTTTCGCTCGACGACGAAATTTTGCTCGACCGACGGTTGCGGCATTCGGTCGACGTCGTCGTCGACCGGTTGGTTCAGTCGGAAACGATTTATCGCCGGTTGGCGGAAGCGCTCGACTTGGCGTTGCAACTCGGCAAGGGGCGGGCTCTCGCGCTGATTGAAACGTCGTGCGTCGCGACCGATTCGGAAAACGCCGAGACGAACGCGGCGGAAAATCTCGTCGGCGCCGAACTCGACGCGCCCCCGGCGTTCGTCGACGATTTGCCGTCGAGCGCGGGAGCGAACGAACGAGAAGACGGCGAAACGGACGACGCGGCGCTTTTCGACGGGTTCGACGCGGCGCCGGAGAACGTCGCGAAATCGAACGGTGAAACGGAAATCTATTTTAGCGCCGATTACGCCTGTGCGCATTGCGGTATTAGTTTCGAGCGTCCGACGCCGCAACTTTTCAGTTTCAACAGTCCGCAGGGGCGCTGTCCGCATTGCCAAGGGCTCGGCGTCGTTCACTCGTTCGACCCGAAACTCTTAATTCCGGACGAAACGAAGTCTTTTCAGCAAGGGTGCGTCGTTCCGATCGGCAAATGGAAGGATATGGGGCGCTGGCGGCGGCACATTTATCAAGGCGTCGCCGACGCTTTAGAGAAACTGTATAATCTGGAGAAGAATTACGTTCTCGAAACCGCTTGGGAGGAGCTGGACGAGCGCGTCAAGAAGGCGTTGCTTTGGGGCGCCGGCGATTTGCACGTTACCTTTTCTTGGCGCAACGGTTCGGTCGAGCGGAAATGGGGCGGTTCGTTCGAAGGGATTATTCCGAAAATGCTCAAGCAGTTTCGGGAGACGCGGAACAA
>JAZQAP010000582.1:0-4293 GCA_045545275.1 Thermoguttaceae bacterium
GGTTGTTATGCAACGACGCGATTTTTTCAAAAACGCCGGTCTGATGGCCGCGACCGGTTTGACCGTTACTCTCGGTTCCGAAACGTTCGGCGCCGACGCCGCTTTCGAGGGTAAAATCAATTATCCGGGCAAAGAAGGCGCCACGAAGCCGAATTGGGGCGACGCGCCGGTCGAACACTTCACGTCCTACTATCCGGATTTCGCCGATAAAATCCTCTGGATCCGCAAAGACAACCAAGTCGTCGCGGCTTACCGCACCAACCCGAACCAAAAATACCCGTATATTTACCCGCTGACCGGCCCGATTTCCCGCGTTTCGGTTACCGCCGAATCGTCGCAACCTTGGCCGCACCACCGTTCCGTCTTCTTCGGTCTCGACCGCGTCAACGGCGGCAACTATTGGCAAGAAGGCTCGAAACAAGGCCAAATCAAGAGCCAAGACCTCAAACTCGTTAAACACGACAAATCCGTCGTCGAGTGGACCGACCGTTGCATTTGGCAAAAACCGGATCAAGACCCGATTATCGAAGACCGCCGCAAATATACGCTCAACTGGGTTTGCGACGACTATTACACGCTCGACTTCGATTTCGAAATGGAAATGCTGACCGACGTGAAAGTCGAAAAGACGAATCACGGCTTCTTCGGCGTCCGCGTCGAGCAAGACCTCTGCCCGTTCGGCGGCGGGAATCTCCTCAGCAGCGAAGGCGGCGCGAGCGAAAAAGACACCTTCTCGAAACCGGCGAAGTGGATGGCGTTCTACGGCAAACGTCGCTTCAACCCGGCGATCACCGAAGGCGTCGCGGTTCTCTGCCCGCCGAAAGAACCGTTCGAAAACTGCCCGTGGTTTACCCGCGATTACGGCAACATCTCGCCGATGCCGTTCCTCTTCAAAGAAGGCGGTTTCGCGTTTGAAAAAGGTTTCGTTTTGAAGGGCGTTTACCGCCTCGTCGTCTTCGCCGGAACGCCGCAAGACGTCGACCTCAACGCCCGTTGGAACGAAATTTACGGCTAATCGCCGGTTTTAGCGATTACCCCGAGTTTAACGCCGCGCCGTTCGTTTCGCTAAAAACCAATGTTAACGAAACGAACGGTCGGGAACCTTTGCGCCTTCGTCGCCCCCTGTTCTTCCCTCGACGCGTCGTTAAATTCAAATTGTTCTTCCCCTTCCAACGTCGAAGACGAACCGTGTTCGACGCCGGGGATTTTGCGCGTTCGTTTTGCCGCCGCGCACCCTAAATTTCCTTTTTTCGCGACCGCCGACGGCGTTAAAAGACGACGAAAATATTAAATTGAGCAATCCGGACAAAATAGAGAATATCGTGATGGGCGTCGACCCCGGCTTGCGGACGACCGGTTACGCCGTGTTGGACGTTTCGACCGGTCGAGCGCGCCTTCTCGAAGCGGGCGTCGTTCGGAGTCGCGCGGAAACGCTCCCGGAACGCGTCAAGGATATTTACGACGGAATCGCCGAAGTCGTCGCCGCGTTCAAGCCGGACGTAATGGCGCTCGAACAGCTTTACTCCCTTTACGAACGCCCGGAAACCGCGATTTTGATGGGACACGCCCGCGGCGCGATTATGCTCGCCGCCGCCCAAACCGGGATTCCGGTCGTCTCTTACGCCGCGACAAAAATCAAAAAAACGACGACCGGGAACGGTCGCGCCCCGAAAGCGCAAATGCAACGCGCCGTTCAACTCCAGTTGAGCCTTCCCCGCCTCCCGGAGCCGCCCGACGTCGCCGACGCGATCGCGGTCGCGTTTTGCCATTTTACCGAAGCCCGTTTAACGCAACGTTCCGCCGTCGCCAACCCAATTTGCGCGCTCCTCGCGAAGTCCCCAAAGCGCCCGGCTTCCCCAATTTGGCCGCAAATCGACGTCCGTTAAATCGTTTTTAACGATTTTTCTGCTTCCCTTTCCCCCTTTTTCCCTTTAACGCAACAATTATCCCCAAACGCGATGAAAAAAGAAACGCTTCTCGTTTGCTTTCGTTCGGAACCGGTCGAAGAGCGGTTGATCGCTCGGATTCGCGCCGCTTGGCCGGAGGTCGAAATCGTCAACGTCGGGCAACGCGACGTCGCCGACGCCTTGCTCGAAGCCGATTATTTTTGCGGACACGCGAAGGTTCCGGTCGATTGGGAACGCGTCGTCGAACGGAAGCGGCTCCGTTGGATTCAGTCGTCCGCCGCCGGAATGGACTGGTGCCTGACGCCGCCGGTAATCGCTTCCGACATAACGATTTCGACCGCCGCCGGGGTTCTTTCCGATCAAGTCGCGGAACACGGGCTCGCGCTGATTCTCGGTTGGGGGCGGAACCTCCGCTCCTTCGTTTGCGACCAGTTCGTCGAGGCGAACAATCCCGATTTCCGCCGTTTCAAGCGGAAGCCGACGTTCGATTTGGTCGAGCGGACGGTCGGAATCGTCGGTTTCGGCGGCGTCGGACGGCGTTTTTCGGAGGTTGTCGCGCCGTTCGCCGGAAAAATTATCGCGACCGACCTTTATCCGGAGAACAAGCCGGAGCGCGTCGCCGAACTTTGGGACGCCGACCGTTTGGACGACCTGCTCGCCGAATCGGACGTCGTTTTCCTCTCCCTTCCGTTGAATTCCGAAACGCGCGGGATTATTAACGCCGAAAAACTCGCCAAAATGAAGCCGGGCGCCCTCCTCGCGAACCTCGCTCGCGGCCCGATCGTCGCAACGGACGCCCTCGTCGACGCGCTCGCTTCCGGGCGGCTCGGCGGCGCGGTAATGGACGTTACCTCGCCGGAGCCGCTCCCGGCGGAACACCCGCTTTGGAGTTTCGACAACGTTTTAATCACTCCGCACGTCGCGGGTCAAATCCGCTGGCGTTTCGACGACGTTTGCGATATTTTTTGCGAAAACGTCCGTCGTTACCGCGCCGGAGAGCCGTTAATCAACCGCCTTTCGCCCCTTGGGAAGAAGCTCGGGTTCCCGTTGCGCGACGGGACGACGCCCCTTTGGATCGACGTCAAAAAGCAATATTCGACTCGATATTCCGACGCCACCGTCGCTTTTCGCCGAACGTACTAAAATCGAGCGTCGGGCGTTTAAACCGCCGTCAATCGATCGACGCCCGACTTTCTCAACGCGTCCCGCTTGTTAAACCGGGAGCTTTCGGCAAAATAAAACGGCGCGACGATTCGATTTCGTCGCGCCGTTTGGCGTTTCTTGGTTCGGCGGTCGGCTTTTTCGTTTTAAAAGCGGCGCTCGCCAACGCTCCAATTATTCCGGTCGCGCCGACTTTTACGTTTATGTACCGAACCTTTTCAACTCGCGCCGCGTTAAGTTCCCAGCCGCCTGTTAATTTAGCTCGACAGAACGTTTTAACCGAGCCGGTTAATTTGAACAAACAGGACGTTTTAAACGAGTCGGTCAATTTAAACAAACAGGGCGCTTTAACCGAGCCGGTTAATTTAAACAAACAAAGCGTTTTAAACGGTTCTAATTTAGGCAAGCGGGGCGCTTTAAACGGTTTTTCGGCGTCAATTCGCCCCCTTTTCGCCGCCGCGCGTCATTTGAAGAAGTAAAATTCGCCGACTTCGAGCGTCATTTTCGCCGCTTTGGTATTCGCGCCGACCGAAATCGCTCGAATCCGCGTCGGGTCGAACGGGTCGGGCGTCCCGCCGTAAGCGGTCAACGACGCGAACGGGAGCGCGACAAAATGTTCCCGACCGTCCGCCGGAGCGACGCCGACGCCGGCGTAATAGAACGGGCTCCCCTTTTCGTCGTATGCGAAGAAGCGAATTTGCGCGTTCGGGTCTTCGTTCGACGTTTTTACTCGGAACGCGACGCCGGCGTATTCGCTCAAATCAAGCCCGGCGGTCGACGCAAAGCGCCCGGTTTCGCTATTTTCCGCGACTCCGCTTTCGCCGCTTTCCCTATTTTGCGCCGTTTCGCTATTTCTCGTTTTCGAGTCTTCGCCATTTCCGCCGTTTTCATCATTTCGCGCAACTTCGCCGTTTTGCCCGTCGAGCGCCGCCGGTTCGGCGATTAGACGCGTCGAATTCGGTTCAAGCGGAAGCGCGAAATGCGGATAAATCCAGCGGTCGCCTTCGCCGAACTCGACGTCGAACCCCCAACGGAAGCCGGGCGAAAGCGCGTCGGCCTTTTTAAACGTCGTTTTTCCGGCGGCCCCGGCGCTCGGCGTCCAGCGGCTAAGCTCGCCGAGGTCGAGCGGCGTCGCGACTTCGGCGAACGCGACGAAGTTTTCTCGCGAAACGGCTCGCGTCAAGTCGAACGAGAGGAAGCCGTCGGCGCCGACGCGCGCCTCGAC